>SKQJ01000073.1 GCA_007119075.1 Bacteroidales bacterium
TATGCGGTCATGATTCCCTTATGCGGCAGCTGTCAAGGCCGGACCGGCCGGTTCTCCTGGAGGGAGGCTGTTTTTAGAAAGGCCAAAAGCGGTTATCATTCCATATTCTTTCTTTCAGATCATTGTCCAGGTCAAAAAGGAGCTTATGGTGTCCCTTTTCCCACTCAGCAAGCCAGTGGAAAAGCTTTTTTTCATTTATATCGCCGGCTTTTTCAGCACTCTCCGAATATAACCTGATGGCACGGCTTTCCATGTCAATGGCTGCTGAAATCGCTGCGGCCTCGAAACCTGCCGATTCGATCCGGTTTTTGATCGATTCTGATAAGACATAGCCGGCCGCAGTTTCATCCTGATCTTCCGGAACAGTGATTGCCGATATTTTCCCGTTGCTGTTTACTTCGGCATATTTGTCTCTCAGCATTTTAACATGCAAAACTTCCTCATTTGCCATTATCTCAAAAATTTTCCTGATATCTGGATTGTCGCTGCTTTCTGCTACCTTCCGGTAAAAAGCTTCACCACGTAATTCCAGCAAAATGGCGGACTTGAGTATATCCTTCAATCTTTTATTATCCATCCGGTTTATTTTAGGGGTTTGACTATTCGTTTTGGCTACAGGAAGTAAAATTTTGCATCAAACTGTAGAAGAAAGATCATCCTGATCCACGGAAGGCTTATCACGGCCGGCAAGAATTGCATTGATACGGTTAATAAGCACTTCGGGGCTGATTGGCTTTGTCATATAATAGTCAGCCCCGGCCTTATAGCCCTCTGAACGGGAATGATCGCCACGGGCAGTGAGAAAAACTATTGCCGACCGGTCCAGACCGGGATTTTTCCGAAGTTCCCTGCAGGTTTCAAGTCCGTCCATTTCAGGCATCATGACGTCCAGTAGAATCAGATGGGGGAGTATTTCACCGGCCCTGACAACGGCGTCTTTTCCGTTGAGCGACTGGTGTATCTCATAGCCTTCCTTTTTAAGATTATAGCTGATAAACTCAAGGGTATCGGTTTCATCATCAACCAGCAATATCCGGTAGCCGGACTTATCCATCTTTTTGGTTTTTAGTTAGGTGTCGGATTATTGAAAGCATTATGTAAAAAGGTCAATTATCTCGTCGCCGGCAAAAAATTTCAGCGGATTATTTGTGTTAATGATACTGCCGGCAAGCTCGGCCTTTTTTTGCTGGATAAGCAATATCTTTTCTTCTACTGTGCCGGTTGTGATATACTTGCAACATATTACGTTCCGTTTCTGGCCGATCCTGTGGGCACGGCTTATTGCCTGCTGTTCCACTGCAGGGTTCCACCATGGATCGAGCAGAAAAACATAATCGGCGGCTGTCAGGTTAAGTCCGACGCCTCCGGCTCTGAGCGAGATCAGAAACAGCTGGTTGCCGGGATCATCCTGAAATTCCCTGATAACCTCCTTTCGCCGGGAATCATTAAGTTCGCCTGTAAGATATGAATATTTCAGGTTTTGTTTATCAAAAAATTCGCGGTATATCCGCAAATGTCTGACAAACTGGGAAAAGATCAGTATTTTATGTCCTCCGCTCAGGAGATTTTCAATATTTCCGGTAACTTCTTCGAATTTTCCTGAAATCCCCTCAGCATTTCCGGCCAGACCCGGATGGTTTGCGATAAGACGCAACTTCATCAGTCCCTGTAAGACAATTATATTCAATTCGCCTTTGTTGCCACCAAGGGCTTTTTCATAATAAAGGTTCCGTATTTCCGATTTTTTCGAATCATAAAGCTGTCTCTGTTCCTCTCCCATTTCACAGTAATGGATTTTCTCGCTCAGATCGGGAAGGTCTTTTTCTACAAGTTTCTTGGTCCGCCTTAAAATAAAGGGCCGGATAATCCGCATCAGCCGGTCTTTTTTCTCCTGGCAATTGTATTTTTCAATGGGAAGGACGTACTGTTCCTCAAAGAGCTTTTGCGGCCCGAGTATTCCGGGATTAAGAAAGGAAAGCTGAGACCAGAGATCGGTCAGCGAATTCTCGACCGGAGTGCCCGTCAGCACGAGCCTGTGTTTTGCCCTTAGCTGCCTGACGGCCCGGGAAATTTTTGAATCCGGATTTTTTATTACCTGGCTCTCATCGAGTATCAGGTAAAAGAACCCGAACTTTTTCAGAAATTGAAAATCGTTTCTCACTACGCCATACGTTGTAAGAACGACATCATAACCGGCAAGGTTCTCCGACAGCATTTCCCTGTTCAGGCCGATATAACGCATACATTTCAATCCGGGGGTGAATTTTATTATTTCAGCTTCCCAGTTGTGCATTAGTGAAAGGGGCATTACGACCAGGGACGTATTTACCGGGCTTTCTTTTATTCTGTGTGGGCCGGAAAAAAGATCGAGCTGAACGGGGGCTTTCCCCGCTTTTTGCCGTTCAGGTTTTGGGGTGAGCTCGCGGGGCGGATTATCTGTTTTCAGTTTCCACAGAAGCGAAAGCGTTTGCAGCGTCTTTCCAAGGCCCATATCATCGGCGAGGCAGCCCCCGAGATTGTTGGCTGCAAGGAAATACATCCAGTAAAAGCCCTCCGCCTGGTAAGGGCGCAATATAGCCGACAGTCCCCGAGGCAAGTCAGGCAGCCCGGCTACCTGTTTCCCGGGCTCATACAATTGAACCAGATCCCTTTTGCGGGGGTCTGCCTCGGCTGCAACCATGAAATGGTGTTTCTCCAGTTTTATCCTGTCTGCTCCCTGTTTTCCGTATATGAAAAGATCGCTGTACCGCGAGAACCATTCTTCGGGCAGGATCGCAATCTGTCCGTCAGGCAACGGATACTCCCTTTTGCCGCTAAGAATGTTGTATTTCAGGTCAGGGAACGGGATGCGGAATGTACCGAAAACGGCCCAGGCCCGTACATCGAACCAGTCATTGCCTTCTTCAAGGTTTACCAGTATATCGGCCTTTCCGGTATAAAAATTCTCTCTAAAAAAACGCTGTCTGATTCTGATCCCGGCTGCGTCCAGCTCGTCAGAATATTCACCTATCCATTTAACAAGGGCATAGAGGCTGGCATTTTCGTTTGCCGGATCATTCCTTGTTTCGGGCCCTGAAAGGTAAAACAGGTGCTGATCGGAGCTGTACAGGCCGCATGAAGCAAGCAATGCGATAATTTTTTTCTCACTGTCACTGTCCCTCAATGTCTTTCTGAAGCTGTAATTGTCCTTGAGATTAACGAACTCAACCCAGCAATGGTTTTTATCCTCCCGGCGGCATTTTTTGTCGCCATAAACAAAGTACAGCACCAGGACGGGATAACCGGCGAGGTCATTTTCGAGACTTAGTGCCGGCTTGCATTCCGGGGATTCTTCAATGATATCAAATCCTGCAGTTTTTACCTCGTGTTTTTTTATGGCGTTTGTCACAAAGCTGCTGAAATACTTTAATTCGGCTGACCGCGGAATTGCAATGTGATCCTTTGTGAAAAAGGGCCTGACCTTACCGCCCTCCATGCCTGGTTCGAGGTGGTAGACGCTTCCGCCTGTCAATATCCACCCTGGTGTGTTTACAAGAACCTGGGATTCTGCTGATCTGACGGAAATATCACGGCCGCCGTGCCTTAGCGTAAGAGAGTAATGGCTTTCTGAAGGACGCCTTATGAAATTGAATACTGCCCTGGCCGCTTCTTTTTGTATGGTGAGCGGTTCCGGATTTACCGGATCCTTTTTATGGCCCCTGGTATACAAAGGAATGCCCGATTGCATCATGATCCTCAGGCAGTGATCGGTGCGTTTCTGAACGTAAGGTATAACCAGTCCTTTCAACCTCGCTTCGGACAGCTGCATGAAAAACTCACCGGCCGTTCTGGTATTCCCGGAGAATTTTCTCATCAGCTCTTCATCCCGGCAGCCGTCCAGCAGTCTGACGATCTGTTTTTCCTGTTCTGAGCAGTCATTGATATAGTCACCGAGTGTATCTGAATTCAGCCGTTTGCAGGAGAGGCCAAATTCACCGTTGCCGGTCTGCCGGACCGCATAAGGGGCAAGGACTATGTCCAGGAACTTGTGTAAGCCTGAGGCAAAAACCAGCTTTGTATCGGAATCGGGGGTCATTATACTGAACTATGCTCGTGGCGCAGCAAATCATTCACAGTTTTTACCGGGTTGAATGTAGAAATGGGAACTTCGACAAAAACGGTATTCCAGTCGGCCATGGATCCGTTCCAGAGGCCTGGCAGCTCCAGGGCTTTAAGTTCCCTGCCTCCGGCCGATTTGCTTGCAATGAAGCCGGTATCGGGGTCACGGAACCTGTGGAGGTCATATTTGCGTCCGTTGAAATCATTCACCGAACATACCAGGTCGACGGGGTTAAAGTGTGTTGAGGCATTGAATAGTTTTTTCATCAGGGGGTTTGACAGGTTGATCTGAGAACTCTCCACTATTTGCAATGATACCGAACCGTCACGGTTCCTGACCCAGAAAGGGCCGCCTCCGGGTTCGCCGACATTTTTGACCATTCCACAAATGCGAAGGGGCCTGTCAAGTTTGGATATAATATACCTTCGCCTTGTTTCGCCGTCCCATGAGTCGTGCCCCCAGGGGGGAACCATGCAGAGCTCATCCTCCAGGAA
>SKQJ01000384.1 GCA_007119075.1 Bacteroidales bacterium
GGAGATCCCGGTTGTCGCGCCTTATCCCGCAATAGTAGCAGTTCTTTCCGCAAATATTGGAAAACTCTATGAGGCCCCTGTAATAGACCTTCCTTCCGACCTGCTCCTGCTTTACCCGGGCAGCCATGGCATACAGCAGTTTCCTGTCGCTCTCGCCGGCCAAAAGCAGCTTCACTAGGTCTTCCCTTGAAAGCTCTTCTTTTTCGAGTATTTTACTAATGTCCATCGCTATCTCTCCATCAAGCCTTTCTGGATCAGGAAGGGTTCAATTGAGGGCTCAAAACCCCTGAACCTGACATAGGCTTCCATTCCCTCCCAGAGATTATTTTCTGCCAGGACGTATTTTCTGAATCTTTCGGCAAGCTCCCGGTTGAAAAGATCGCCGGAATCCTTGAAGGCCATGAATGCATCCGCATCAAGCACACCGGCCCACCGGTATACGTAGTAGCCGGCAGCATAGCCTGTTCCGAAGATATGCCCGAAATAGGTCGTGCGCCAGCGGGGAATGATTTCCGAGGGCAGCCCGATCCGCCTCATCGATTCCTGCTCAAAGCCGATTACGTCGGAAATCCCGGCTGAATGATCGGCAGTATGCCAGTCCATATCCAGAAATGCAGAAGCAAGGTATTCCACGTTCATGAACCCCTGGTTGAAATGCTCGGCCCTGCGGAGCCGGGCAATCAGCTCATCGGGTATAGGCTGGCCTGTCTCATAATGGATCGCATATTCTTTCAGCAATTCCGGTTCTCCTGCCCAGTTTTCCAGTATCTGGGAGGGAAGCTCCACGAAATCGCGCGGAACGCTTCTTGCCGTTCTGCCGAATTGTCCCATTGCAAAGAAATTATGCAGGGCATGACCGAATTCGTGGAAATATGTTGTTGTCTCATCCCAGCTCAGCATGGCGGGCTTGCCGCCGGAGGGCCGGCTGAAGTTCATCACGATGGTCACGACAGGAGAGATCCTTTCCCCGTCTTTCCATGATCCGCTCCGGTAGGTGCCGCACCAGGCTCCCTGTCTTTTTCCCGGACGGGGATGGGCGTCTATATAAAGTATCCCCAGATGGGAGCCGGAGTTGTCAAAAACCTCCCAGGCCTCCACTTCTTCATGGTAAACAGGCACCTCCGGCCGCTTCTCGAATGTCAGTCCGAACAGCTTGTTTGCAAGAAGGAAATTGCCCTCACGCACATTATCTATCGTAAAATAGGGGAGAACTTCATCGTCGTCAAGCTCGTACCTTTCCTGGCGAAGCTTTTCGGCATAATACCACCAGTCCCATGCCTCAAGGCCGAAACCGCCACCTTCCCTGTCGATGATCGCCTGTTTCATGTCACGTTCCCTGTTAGCCCTTTCAACTGCGGGTTCCCATACCTGGTGGAGAAAATCATAAACATTGCCTGGATTTTCAGCCATTTGTATATTTATAAAATATTCGGCATAGCTGTTAAATCCGAGCAGCTGAGCCATCTGCTGCCTGAGCTGCATCAATTCGGCAAAAATCTCCTTGTTGTCGTTTTCATTGTTATTATTGCCGCGGTTGCCATAAGCGGCAAGAACCTGTTCCCTGAGATCCCTTCTTTCGGAATACTGGAGGAATGGAATGCGGCTTGGGTTATGAAGAGTGATGACCCATTTATCCTCAAGCCCGGCCCGCTGCGCCGCCTCGGCTGCAGCCGAAATCACGCCCTGGGGCAGTCCTGCAAGGTCTTCCTCATTTTCAAGAACCAGCTTGAAATCATTCGTTTCTGCAAGCTGGTTTTCGCTAAGCTGAAGAGACAGCATTGACATCCTATCGTTCAGTTTCTTCAGCTGTTCCTGTTTTTCTTCCGGAAGGGTGGCGCCGTTTCTTTCAAAGTCGCGGTAGTACATTTCCACTACTCTCAGCTGCTCGTGATCGAGGCCCAGATCAAATCTCTGCTCATAGACAGACTCTATGCGGCGGAACAGCTCTTCATTCATGCGTATTGAATTGGAGTGGGCCGACAGCATCGGTGTTGTTTCCCTTGCTATTTCCTGCAGCCGCGTATTGGTCTCCGCCCCCCGGAGCCCCCCGAAAACGGCATTGACCCTGCCCAGAAGTTCGCCGGCATTGTCATAGGCCACAATGGTGTTGTCAAAATCCGGCGGTTCCGGATTGCTTGTAATTGCTTCTATTTCAAGTTGATGCACCCGGATAGCCTCTTCGATGGCGGGCAGGAAATGCTCGTCGTCAATCAGATCAAAGGGAGGCGCGCCGAACGGTGTATTGAATTCGGCCAGCAAGGGATTATCGGTAATCCTTGAGGAATCATTGCAGGCTAAGGAGAGCAATGTCAAAGGCAATAGCATTAAGAATAATTTTTTCATTTTTAAAAATAGTTGAGATTTGATTATTGATTGAGTAACTGTTTTTTCTGTTTATCATTGATTCTTGTTCCGTTTATGACCATAACTGCGGTCAGCCTCAGGCTTTCCGCTAAATCAATAAGTATTGTAGCTGACAATCCGGTCAGGGTCTTTCCTTTTTTTCTGTCTTTTTTTTCCCGCCGGATAGCCAAGGGCAATGATCAGCATCGGTCGTTTCCCGGAGGGAATATTCAGCAGCTTGCTCACACCGGGTTCATCGAACCAGCCGATCATGCAAGTGCCGAGCCCGTCGGAGGCAGCCTGCAGGCAGAAGTGGGATGCCGCAATCCCTACGTCCATAAGCGTGTATTTCTTGTTTTTCACAGCTTCTCCGAACCTGGACGTAAGATTCGGCTGCTCCATTACAAGAACCACAAGAACCGGAGCCTGGCGGGTGAAATGGTTCAGGGGCAAGAGTCTCCCGGATGTTGTCAGTCCGGCCAGCGAATCCCTGAGCCCGGCGTCGTTGACCACTATGAATTTCCATGGCTGGGAATTACAGGCAGAAGGAGCCAGACGGGCAGCTTCCAGGCATCGCCGGAGTTTTTCTTCTTCCACCGGGGTGTCCAGATACTTTCTGTCGCTTTGCCTGTTATTTACAAGTGCAAGAAAATCAATCATAATTGCTAAAAATGTTCCCGCTTCAACAAGTTAATTAACGGGATAGTCTGAAATTAATTTTATCCGGTGCAGTCGACTTTCAGAAAGTCCCGTTCATGATAGTCCGGAAACAGGCTTGATTCAGGCAGGCCGGTCGCCTTCTGCCGGGCGGCTTCTTCCTGCCTTTTCAATTTCATCCGATTCGTATATAGTTTTCGCGGTTTCAGTGTTTGCCAGGTTCACCATCGCCGCAGCGACCGTATCGGCTTTGATGGCCCGGTATTTTCTCAGTTTGCCCCTGAGCAGGAATCCTGCCATTTTCATGAATACCTTGCCGGCTTCTTCCATAAACCTGAACTCTTCCCTCTTTCCCAGGAGCATGGAAGGTCTCATTATAACCAGTTTTCTGAATTTAAAACTGCTTACAGCCTTTTCCATCTCGCCTTTTGTTCTCAGATAGAATCCTGAGCTGCCGGGGCCGGCTCCCACAGACGAGACCACCAGGAAGGCGGGCACTTTGTTGCGGGATGCAATTTCGGCAATTTTGACAGGGAACCCGAAGTCGACCTTTCTGAAGTTTTCCCGTGTGCCGGCTTTTTTAATTGTGGTTCCCAGGCAGCAAAACAGATCATCGCCCCGTATTGCCGATGAAAAATTTTCGATATTTTCGAGGCGGGTTTTTATTATCTCGACCCCGGCACTTTCATGCTTAAGGTCAGATCGGGTAAATACCCTGACTTTATTATATCTTTGGTCTTCGGCGAGTCTGTTCAGGAGGTGTGAACCCGTCAGGCCGGTTGCTCCGAAAAGGAGTGCGGTTTTTTTTTGCATGGCTGATCAAGCTATTTTGCACGTTAAAATTAAAAATAACGGTCCATTCTGCAAACATCCGGGCCTGTTTGAACGTATGCCAAAACAATCAATGCAGCGGCTGTTGGATATATGCCGACAGTTTGTATATTATAAATGATTATCAGACAGAATTTTATGAGCAGGAAAACGATTGCCGTGTGCTCCATTTTAATTATGTTGCTGGCAGCTTTTTTTGCCAGATCACCGCTTTCCCGTCATTTTTTTAATAAAGGGATTGAAAACAGGGAGAATGGTTTGCTGAATGAATCGCTTGGTTATTTTTCGAGGGCCGTCCGGCTAAAAGGCGGCTTTCTGGATGCCCGCTTCGAGGAGGCCGTGGCACATTCCCTGCTTGGGGACAATGACAAGGCCATCGGGTTGTTTTCCAGGATAACCGAAATCGACAGCGATTATGCAAAAGCATGGTTTTTCAGGGGAGCAGCATTCATGGATGCCGGTGATTACAGATCATCGCTTGATGATTTTACACGATCGGCCGAACTGGGCTATGAACCGGCATTATCATATACAAACAAGGGAATTGCCCACCGGGAGCTGAATCTTGAGAAAGAGGCACTGGAAGATTTTTCCAGGGCCCTGGAAATTGATCCTGAACATGGCCGGGCCTGGTTTCACAGGGGCGTGCTGAGAGCAAATATGGGAGATTTTGCCGGTTCGGCCGAAGATTATAATATGGCCCTGGTTTATGATGAAGCCGGTCCGGAGCTGTACCTGTTGCGGGGCGCCA
>SKQJ01000226.1 GCA_007119075.1 Bacteroidales bacterium
AGGGTGAGAGGGCATTTAACCTTGCGGTATAAGAGCTGTAGGAGGATACAATGGTCAACTTCATCAAAGAAGTTTTCAAGGTCTATATCCACTATGTGGCTATAACCAGAATTTATATACTCCTGAGCTTTTAGTACCGCTTGCTGTGCATTGCGGTTTGGCCGGAAGCCATAGCTGTTGTCGTTTGCTCATGCTGGGCACACACAAAGTGTATATGCCATAAGAGTTTCAGAGGGTATTCGAGCATTGTAACCCGCTAAAACTTTTGTGCCGGTAGACAGCGAAGTAGCCCGCAATCCCTTACGGCACATACACAGAACGTTGAGACAACCACTGATGATTCCGTGCGTCATGTCCGCCTTACCGTAACAGGCAATATTTATATTGTAGTATTTTTAGCAGCCGGCGATAGCGGGATAATCAAAAGCTCCCGGCTGATTAAGGTTCTTAGGTAAACTGTTTTATTTCCTTTTCGTGGACTTTTCCCCCGACCGTTCAGGGCCTTTCCCGGCCGTTCAGATGCTGACACTGAACGGGGCCGGTGCGAGAATTTGTAGCTTTTCTCCCGACCGTTCGGGTGCTAATTCTAACCGTTCATCATTTTATTCAGGAAATTATTTGGTTCCTATTTCCAAATTTCACTAACTTGAATCACAGATTCTGAATTATGCATTAATTGCTCAGAAGTCATTCAATTGATTATCTAAAAACCGGCCTAATGGGATTATTTCCGGATTCCGTCATAGCCCGCTCAATTGAATTATATACTGCCAGAATTTCCGCAAAAAGCAAGGCGATATACTGGATTATTATTACCGGCATTCTCCTGGGACTGATGTGCCTTCCATTTATATCGGTCGATATATCCGTTCAGGCACGAGGGCTTTTCCAGGCCGATATTGAAAAACAGACAGTCAGTGCCTCCGTGCATGGCAGGGTAATTTATTCCGGCATCCAGACGGGAGATAAGTTGGAACAGGGAGACACCATAATCGTAATGGATTCGGAGGGATTGAGGGCACAACTACGGGCTCTTGAAACTCTGGCCAATGAAAATGAGAGATCCATCAGGGACCTTGAATATCTTGCCGGTGAAGAAATTGACATTACTAATGTCACCCGGCCTGCATTGCTTACCCGCCGGTATGCTGCCGAAAAAGCCAGTTTTATAAGGCAGATGAAAATCCAAAATCAAAGATATCGAAATGGCAAAACCGAATTCATCCGTGACAGCGTGTTATTTGAGCAAAATGTGATTTCGGCCGCGGACTATGAAAATTCCCTGAACCGGTATATTCTTGAGAAGCAAAACACTGATCAGTTAAGGCTTGCTCAATTGTCTCAGTGGCAGAATGATCTTACAAACCGGTATGCCGATGACCGAAAGCTCAGGGCGGAAATTGGAATTAAACTCGAAGAAATTTCTTACAGGACGGTTGTTTCCCCCGTAAGGGGAACAATCATTCATAGCGAAGATATTCAGCGAGGCAGTTTCGTGGCTGCCGGTCAGAAAATCGCTGAAATATCTCCGGAAAGTCAGATCATAGCTGTATTCTATGTTGCACCTTCAGATATAGGATTCATTAACAGGGGCCAAAGGGTCAGGCTGCAGGTTGATGCATATAACTATCATCAGTGGGGAATGCTTGACGGAAGGATTACCGAGATATCCGATGATCTGATCTATGATAATGTTTCTGCTTATTTCAGGATCAAATGCGCACCGGAAAAGCCATTTTTGTCTCTTAAGAACGGGGTAACTTCCGAAGTAACAAAGGGGATGACTTTCACCGCCAGGGTTATGATTACCCGGCGAACTCTCTTTGATTTGCTCTTTGATAAGGCTGATAAGTGGTTCAATCCATACACGGGCCGAAACCAATAAGGAAACGATGTCAGCAAAAGTAAAACAAAGAGATATAACTGATTGCGGAGCTGCATGCCTGGCATCGGTTGCCGCTCACTATAATCTGAAAATTCCCGTATCAAGGATCAGACAGCTGGCCGGTACCGATAAGAAAGGCACCAACGTGCTAGGCATGGTGGAGGCAGCCAGAAAGATGGGTTTCTGGGCTAAAGGGGTGAGGGGAGAGTGGGAAAGCCTCTTCAAAATACCAAAACCGGCCATAGCTCATATTGTGGTGAAGGAAATGCTGCACCACTTTGTAGTAATCGTAGCGGCTGACAAAAATTTTATCACAGTCATGGATCCGGCTCATGGCAGTTTGACCAAAATTCTTCACGATGATTTCAAGAAGCAGTGGACCGGGGTGCTTGTGATATTGGCTCCGGGTGAAGGGTTCAGGCCGTCTAACGAAAAGAAATCGACCTCATTAAGACTTTTACACCTGTTAAAACCCAATGCAGCTGTTCTTTTCCAGGCACTATGCGGGGCAGTGTTATTCTCGGTCCTGGGATTGTCTACCGCAATATTTATTGGCAAAATTGTGGACCATGTTCTTCCAGGGGGCAATATGAACCTGCTGAATCTACTGGGAATTGCCATGCTGGCTATAATACTGCTCAGGCTGCTGTTAAGCGTGTTTCAGTGGCTCTTTGTTCTGAAAACCGGTCAGAAAATCGATGCCAGCCTGATACTCGGTTATTATAGTCACCTGATAAAGCTTCCACAGTCATTTTTTGACAACATGCGCACGGGCGAGATTATTTCGAGGATCGGGGATGCCATGAAGATCAGGGCATTCATTAACGATGTGTCCATCAACCTGATAGTCAATTTTCTTATCCTGATAGTGTCATTTGCGCTTATGTTTACCTATTACTGGAAACTGGCCCTGGTTGTTCTGCTGATAATACCTTTTTACACGATTATATATGTTATTTACGACCGGCTGAACCGGAAGGTGCAGAGGAAGGTAATGGAGCGGGCGGCAGACCTGGAGTCGCAGCTGGTGGAATCCCTTGGTTCCGCAGGCACCATTAAAAGATTTGGAATGGAAGAATTTGCTGAACTAAGAACGGAATTGCGCTTTGTTGATCTTCTCGGTGTTGCCTATAAATCGGGTCTGAACAATATATTTTCATCCGGTTCCACTGGTTTCGTAACCCAGATTTTTACACTTGTTCTGTTATGGGTGGGCGCCGGTTTTGTTCTTAATAATATAATTACCCCGGGTGAATTGCTTTCCTTCTATGCCGTTATCGGTTATTTCACGTCCCCTGTTTCCGATATCATCGGATTCAACAGGAGTCTTCAGGATGCCCTGATAGCTTCGGACAGGTTATTTGAGATATTCGATCTTGAAACAGAAGAAAAGGCGGGATTGATTGAACTTTTGCCTGAAATGACTGATGATATAACCTTCAAGAATGTAGGCTTCCGGTACGGTACAAGGGTGGAGGTATTTGATTCACTGAATCTGACCATTAAAAAGGGAGCGGTAACTGCTATTGCAGGTGAAAGCGGATCAGGCAAAACAACCCTTATTTCCCTGATCCATAATTTATATCCTTTACAATCCGGTCATATCCTCATTGGTCTGCAGGACATAAATCGGTTCACCACCGGGTCATTAAGGAAAATCATATCAGTGGTGCCCCAGAAGATAGATCTGTTTTCCGGTAATGTAATAGACAATATTGCGCTTGATGATTTTGAGCCAGATATGGCCAGAATAACTGAAATTATCAACCGGCTCGGGATGAATGAATTTATTGAGCAATTACCCTCAGGATTTAATACATACCTTGGAGAAAACGGCGCTTCCCTGTCCGGCGGCCAGAAGCAGAGGATTGCAATTGCCAGGGCTCTATACCGGGACCCGGAGATACTGATACTCGATGAGGCAACATCATCACTGGACTCGGTGTCGGAAACGTTTGTCAAAAATACTATTGACTATCTCAAGCGCAACGGTAAAACGATCATTGTGATAGCACACAGGCTGTCAACCATCAGTAGTGCCGATATGGTAATTGTTCTTGACAAGGGAAAGGTCGTACAGGAGGGCAGTTTCAAGATTTTGATAAATACCGATGGCCCGCTTCGCCGGATGTGGATACAGCAGGTGCCTGAATTTGATTTGCCTGGTTCAAATGGCGGAGTTGATGTGATTGCCTCACAGGCTGCCAGTCAGTCCAACCCGGCAGGGAATATGACCGGATGACTTAAATCGATTTCTGAAAACTAATATCATGACTTCACAATTATCAAACCACTTGTTATGAAAGTATTTCAATATCTGGAAAGAATCGAAAAAATCCACAAACTGGTAGACCAGGAGAGGACCGGCACACCTGATGAATTTGCAAGACATCTGGGTATAAGCCGGACCCGGTTATATGAAATAATGGATATGTTAAAGCTCGAAGGAGCACCCATATTATATTCCAAAACATGCAGGACCTTTTATTACGAGGAGCCTTTTCATATTTCAGTCTCGATGGAACTCAGAACATTGGATTCAGTAGAAGAAAAGACAGCCGTAGGAGGAAAAATTTTTCAAAGTACTTTTTTTCCGGACGCTGCCGGGGTAATTTTATACTGTAAGCTTACAAGCTGCTAAAACCTCCGGCAGGATAAAAAATGGGGAA
>SKQJ01000020.1 GCA_007119075.1 Bacteroidales bacterium
GCCTATTCCACGAAAGCGACTATTACGGAAGCAGACTGGCTGAAAGTGAATTTAAGATATTCCGATCTGACGGTTTCCCGGTGCCGCGCACTGGTGGTGTCAACAAGTTATTCAAAGCTAAGCGTGGACAGGGCCAGTTCCATTGTTGCCGAGTCACGGTACGGGGAATATAATCTCGGACAAATAAGCAATTTCGTCACGGAAAGCTCTTACACTAACTACATCATTGATGAAATAAGCAATACTCTTGATGTGCAGACCAGATACGGAAATGTGAGAGTCAACAGGATTCCGGCCGATTTCTCCAGGATCAGTTTTGACGGAAGCTATGGAAATATGAGGGCGGGCCTCGATCCTCTGGCTTCCTTCAGGCTGGATGCTTCGGGAAGCTACGGAAGGATAGAGATTCCCTCCGAAAACAGGGTGAACAGGGAATCCCGCGGAGGCCATCTCACCATCTCCGGAATTGTAGGCACTGCGGCCGAACCTGATGCACTTGTGAAGATCTCCACAAGGTATG
The DNA here is from genome assembly GCA_007119075.1 of Bacteroidales bacterium. GTDB lineage: Bacteria > Bacteroidota > Bacteroidia > Bacteroidales > PUMT01 > PXAP01. Next base: position 521 of record SKQJ01000020.1, read on the forward strand.
GCAATGTAGACCTTACCTCAAGGTAACGCCTGAGGGTCAAATTTCACGTTGCAACAACTTAAAAAACAATCTGGCAGGGGTTTGCCAGGTTGTTTTTTTATTTTCTGATTGTGTATTCGGAATACTTTTATACTTTTACCCGGTTATACGACCGGATCCAATAAATCCAAACAAAAGGTTATTGATAAATGGCTGAATTTACAAAGGAGAAGGACAGCATGCTGGAAAAGCTTTACTTTGAAAATCTTTTTAAAGCTGCGCCCGAAGCTATTGTAATAACTGATAACAGGGGATGCATACAGAGGATCAATGATCAGTTCACCAATCTATTCGGATATACTGCAGATGAGGTAGCCGGCAAAACAACCAGTCTGCTCCTTACTCCTCCCGATAGAATTTCAGAATGTAAAGCTTTCAATGCGGCCGTCAGGAAAGGAAGGAGCACAATCAGGGAGACCGTAAGAATGAAAAAGGATGGCATGCCTGTCCTGGTTTCCATCGTTGGAGCCCCGATTTCCATTAACGATAATCAGATAGGCGTATTCAAGATATTCCGGAACATAACCGACCAGAAAGCGACCGAAGAAGCACTGATGGAGAGTCAGTCGCAACTAAGAAATATATTTCAGAACTCGCCCGATGCGCTTGTGCTTACAACCATTGACGGTATAATAATCGATGTCAACAAAGCTGCCTTCAACCTTTTCGGATCCAGCCCCGGTGAGGATGCCAGGGAAGTCTCATGCCTCAGGCTTGTTGCCCGAAAGGATCAGAAAAGGGCAAGAAGCTTCCTCAGGGGAGTACTTAAAAAGGAGCATGTCAAAAATAAGGTTTTCACCCTGATCAGGCCCAGAAAAGGCTGTTTTTTTGCCGAGGTGTCGGCCAATCTTCTGAAAAACAACGATGGGGAGCCGGTTAACCTCATAATAATCGTACAGGATATCACTGAAAGGCTGCTTTATGAAAGACGGCTCGAAGAAGCCAGGGAAAAAGCAATCGAATCGGATAAGCTGAAATCGGCTTTCCTCGCCAATATGTCTCACGAGATACAAACTCCCATGAATGCCATTATTGGTTTTTCAAAACTCCTGAGCCCGGACGAAACAAATCAATCGGACAATTCCGAATATATTGAAATAATCAGAAGCACTGGCAATTCTCTGTTGACCCTTATAGATGATATAATTGATTTTGCAAAAATCGAGGCCGGGGAAGTAACGATCAACCGATCAGCATGCATCGTCAATAAGGTCATGAAAGAGCTTCACACCTCCTTTGAATCAGAGCGCTTAAATAAAGGCAAAAATAACCTGGAGCTCCTTTTGAATATTCCGGAAAAGAGCGAAGAACTGACCATCGTAACCGATCAGAACCGTTTCCGGCAGATTTTTTCAAATCTTTTAAACAATGCGCTCAAGTTTACCGTAAAAGGAAAAATAGAGTTTGGATATGATGTGAAAAAGGAATTTCTGGTGTTTTATGTGCGTGATACGGGAATAGGCATCCCTAAGGAAAAACAGGGGATCATTTTTGAGCGGTTCAGGCAGGTGGAGTTCAATTACACCAAAAAATTCGGGGGCACCGGGCTCGGGCTTGCCATTTCCAAAAACCTTGTCAAGCTGCTTGGAGGAGAAATTTGGGTGGAATCTGAAAAAGGGAAAGGCTCGGTATTCAAATTCACTGTTCCGCTCGTAAAAACCAGAAAACCTAAAGAGTATATCAAACATCTGCAGCCAATGAAAACCAACGAATGGAAAGGCAAGGTAATACTTATTGTTGAAGACAATGAACTAAATTCCAAGTTGTTACAACGAATGCTGGAACCCACCGGGGCTGAAATATTGATAGCAAAAGACGGGAAGCCGGCAATCGAGGCATGCACGACAAACAAGGCGATAAGCCTTGTATTGATGGATATCCAGATGCCCGAGATGGATGGATACGAAGCGACCCGCACCATCAAATCCATGAATCCCGAAATACCTGTTATTGCCCAGACAGCTTATGCCATGGCTGAAGAAAGGGAAAAAATAATCAGTGCCGGATGCGACGATTATATCTCCAAACCTATAAGGCAAAGAGAGCTCTTCTCAACATTGAGCAAATATCTGAATACATAAAAACCAATACACCAAAAAAACATGTTCTTCCCGGCAAAAATTTTCATTTACATTCTGACCGCTGCATTGCTGGTTCTCCGGGGATGCAACGGCGGCGGGGACGCACAAGAATCTTCGCATGACATCCCGGAATATGTAATAGCCATTCATGGGGGTGCAGGAACCCTCAGCCGGGAGAGGATAACCGAAGAACAGGAAAAAGAATATCTCAATAAACTTGACGAAGCGCTTTCGGCCGGCGAAGAAGTGCTGAAAAACGGGGGAAGCAGTATTCATGCCGTGCGTGCAGCTATAATGATAATGGAAGATTCTCCCCTCTTCAATGCAGGAAAGGGCGCTGTCTTCACCAACCAGAAAAGAGTCGAGCTTGATGCCTCCGTTATGGATGGCAGAACTCTGAACGCCGGGGCCATAGCCGGGGTCACAGACATCAAGAATCCGATACTGGGCGCCATTGCAGTTATGGAAAATTCCCCCCACGTCATGTTCGCCGGCAACGGTGCGTCGCAATTTGCGCGGGAGCAGGGCCTGGAAATGGTTGATAATACATATTTTCATACCCAACGGAGGCTGGATGATGTGATCAGGCAGATTGAAAGAGAAAAAAACGGCACAGTGGGCGCTGTAGCCCTTGACAGGGAAGGGAACCTTGCTGCGGGCACTTCAACGGGCGGAATGTCGAACAAGAGGTATGGCAGGATCGGGGATTCACCGGTCATCGGTGCGGGAAACTATGCGAACAACCGTACCTGTGCCGTTTCTGCAACGGGCCACGGGGAATATTTTATAAGATGGGTTGTCGCATATGACATCTCTGCGCTTATGGAATACAGGGAAATGACCCTCGCGGAAGCAGCGAATGAGGTGATCGGCAAAAAGCTCGTGGAAGCCGGGGCAACCGGAGGTGTCGCAGCAATAGATCGCCTCGGAAATGTGGCAATGCCATTCAATACTGCGGGGATGTACAGGGGTTATATAAAATCAACGGGCGAAAAGGAGATTGCCATTTTTGCCGACTGATACGGTAAACTACTGGCTTTTTGCATCCACAACTTCATAATTCCTGTTTACCAAAAGGTCGGCCAATGGTTTAAGCGACTGCACATTGATATGCTCCCGTTCCAGTATCTGCATCCGGTATTCATCTGCGGGCTCCTTGCCGCGCATCAGCTGGGACATCTTGGTTTCATGGTAGGTAAGCTCAATAAACACCCTCAGATCGACCTCCTGGGTATTTATTGCATACAGTCCATCGATCACAAGCAGATGTATCTTGTTGAAATTGGTAATCAGCCTGTCTATCTGGTCAGGAATAATATCAATGCAGGGCATTATGGTTTCGCGATCCTCTTTAAAGTCCCTGATATTCCTGTTAACAAGTCTCCAGTCATACTCGTTTATCCCAACCGACTCCAGTCCGTTGGCTATCCTCCATTCCCTCCTTAGCAGCGGAGGCACCAGATAATAGTTATCGGTATGCAATACTTTGACCCTGATGCCCTGAGCTTTGAGAAGCAATGCCAGTGAATGGGACAATTCAGATTTCCCTGCACCCGATTCACCTGAAATTGCAACTACATATTTGTAATCCGGATCCTCTTTTTCTTTCTCCTTTTTGGCGGCAAGAACCCTGTGCATTATAGATTCTGCGGCTGACTTGTGCAAGTCGTTTATCAATAAAACATCTCCTAACATAGAAAACTGCTGATTAACATTTTGTGCCGTAAAAGGCACCCGGTCTGATGCTATCAAAAGCTGTGCCGTCTTTGGATGATCGGATGTTCATAGCCTTATCTCCTTTTCCTTGCCGGGCACGAGCCTGGTAATTTCACCGTTTACCCGTACCGGCATTTCATTCTCCAGTGTCAGGGGATATATCTTTACGTCGGAATGACTGACGCGGATCCTGTA
>SKQJ01000196.1 GCA_007119075.1 Bacteroidales bacterium
ATGTTAAGCGATGGGGAATCGGTAAATTTTGGCATTTCATGGTCGAACAAGGGAGACCGTTTCGTATTCACTTCAACCCGCCGGAACAAGCGGGACTTCGACCTGTATGTTTCCGAAATGTCTTCCCCCGAAAGGGCTGAACTAATTATGGACAGGGGAATGGGGTACTGGATGGCCACGGACTGGTCGCCCGACGACACCAAAATCATAGCAGTACAGTATCTTGCCGCTACATCAACGAACTCATATATCATTGATATCCAAAGCGGAGAAATGGAGCAGATATACGATATTGGCCAGGCGCCGGTTTTTTTCTCTGCAATTGCATGGAACAGTGATGGTGATAAGCTTTATGTAATATCTGACGGGGGAAGGGAATTCAGAACCCTTGGTAAATATGATATCGCTACCGGCGAATTCACATATATTACTCATGATATTCCATGGGATGTTGAAGGTTTCACCATCAACAATCAGAGAACCCGGGCAGCCTTTACCGTTAATGATAATGGTGTAACCAAGTTATATCTGCTGGATACCGCGGATGATTCCTATGAGATGGTGGCTGATCTTCCCGATGGACAAATTTATGGTGTAAAGTTCCATCCCGACCGGGATGAGCTGGCAATGGTGATAAACAGCCCCCGGACTCCCGGTGATGTGTATTCACTGGACCTTGAATCCGAAAAACTGAAACGCTGGACTGCCAGTGAAGTCGGCGGGCTCGACACTGGTAATTTCCCCGAACCGGAACTGATCTTTTATGAAACATTTGATTCAGTTAACGGCAATCCGAGACAGATACCGGCTTTTGTCTACAAACCCCGGGATGCTGAGGGGCCTGTGCCGGTTGTGATAAACATTCACGGTGGACCGGAAGCCCAGCACCGGCCTTTTTTCTCATCCTTTAACGCATTCCTGGTACAGGAATTAGGTATAGCTGTTATTGGCCCCAATGTGAGGGGATCATCTGGTTATGGAAAAACTTACCTTGACCTTGATAACTGGTACCTGAGGGAAAATTCGGTAATGGATATTGGCTCGCTGATCGACTGGATAGCCGGTCAGCCGGAATTTGATGCCGACAGAATAGCGGTTTATGGTGGTTCATACGGGGGTTATATGGTGCTTGCCTCAATGATGCATTTTAATGACAGGATCGCTTGTGGCGTGAATATCGTCGGCATAAGTAATTTCGTGACCTTCCTTGAAAATACCGAAGAATACCGGAGGGATCTGAGAAGGGTTGAATACGGAGACGAACGGGATCCGGAAATGCGCGAGTTCCTTTTATCTATCTCTCCGGCAAATCATGCAGAGAAAATAACCAAACCGCTTTTTGTGATCCAGGGTGCCAATGACCCCAGGGTGCCCGCCTCGGAATCGGAACAGATGGTCGCAGCCATAAGGGAAAACCAGGGCGATGTCTGGTATATGCTTGCGCTGGATGAAGGACACGGTTTCAGAAAAAAAGAAAACAGTGACCGGATGACGGAAGCGATTGCCCTTTTCCTGAAAATGAATTTGCTGGGGAACTAACCGGTTGATTTCGCTACACCACTTTACAAAGAGCTCCATTAAGCCTCTTTAGAGCCAGGTTATAGGCGAGGATCTGTTAAGGCTTTTCATGCGAAACTGCCTTGTAGCAAATAGTGTGAGGGGAACACACGCCCCGGCCCGGTGAACGGGATATACCTTCCGCCTGGCATCATCCGGGTATCGAAGGTTTTCGCTAAGATATCTACTGAAGGCAGCCTGTCCGCCCATCAGGAGACCCCTGTATCTATCGTGTTAACAATTGTTATGACCTGAAGCAGACTTAACCGGCGAGTTGCATGTTATTTTATTGCCGGTACTTGGATATTCGCACGAAGTTATTAATATTGCACCCGGGCTATGCCCCTGAAGTACCCCCATTAAACCTTATATCTGATGAACCCCATTGAGAAAACCTGCCTCCTTTGTTCCGGGGGCATAATAACCTATGTTAATATAAGAAAGTATGCTGAACTGGGAGAACGGGACAGGTTGCTGACTACACTGACCAATGACGAGGCATGGGATCTATGCCTTGAAAGAAAGATCTGCCCCTACTGTATATTAGCCAGTTAACCTGATTGCGACGATCTGTCAGGCCTTTAGTTGATGGAGATTTCTCTGTTAACCGTTAATGGTTTTTTTACCGGATCTGAACTTACTGCAACACTTCCGACCCGATATCCTCCTGATGGGTCACAACTCAGCACAGGCTGAAACGGGACTGGTATGTAAAGTTTTTACTTCCTGCATTGTGCTGAAACAGATTTTTGTATAACTTACCAACAAATAGCAGATCAAATGATCCGTTATGACAGCTATTCAGTCGGCCTTGTCTTTGCCTGGGTTGTTCCCGGGTCGTTTCCCGGGGAGTGCCCGGGTTATTCCTGAGTTATTCCCGGTTTGTGCCCGGGTCAGGTCCGGACGGAAGGTCATATTACAAAATGAAGGTTTATTAAGTCTGCAATTCTTTCTGGATTTTCCTTATTATTAAAATCCGGGTGATGTGAAAATCAAACTTCTGCTGTTTTTTCTTATGGGCTTCGGGATACTGAATGCCCAGGGTCCCTACAGGAACCTGATCATCTCGGAAGCGAGCCTGGGAGTTGCGCCCATGGCCTATGTCGAGCTCACCAATAAGGGCGATGTGACTATAAACCTGTCCGAATTCGAGCTTGGGAAAGTGAGCCCATGGACACCGCGGGTAGGTTATGAGTGGGGTGAGCCCCTGCCTCCAATCGAGGACTGGTATGATGTGCCGGAAAACGAGAGGATGATGCTTCCGGATGTTGAGCTGGCGCCCGGGCAGTCGTGGGTTATGGCCAACGTGTCGGACTGGCGGCTGGAAATGGAGAAAATCGATCCTTTCCTTTACAGGCAGCGATACAGCCCGATCGATATGTACGAGGTGGCTGATTATCACATGCACTACCCGGAGCTTCCGGCCACCCCGCCTGCTATAGACAGGGTCGACCCGAAGTACCGGGTTCTGGAGGTATGGAACGGCCGTTATATTTTTTATATCAGGCATCATTTTATCAACGGGGACGGTGAAGAGGATTCGGCAGTTACTGACCGGGTTGGCCGTGTGCAGGATATTCCCGGGGGAACTGACCCAACCTATTCGGTGGCCGGTATTCATGGAGCTGCCAATACCCACCATCTTCTTCGAAAGGCGAGCGTAACCGAAGGCAACCTGGATTTTGACTCCGGCAGGGGTACCGGCCCGGATGATTCCGAATGGATGCCCATGCTCCGCTACAGCGCACGCCACCCGGTTCAGTGGTACACGGACAACCACGGGGCTTTTGTGCTTGATGAAAACACACTTACCCCGAAAGCAGGCTCCGGTGTGACGGTTGATTTTAATGCTTCCGTCATCAACGTTCCATGGGGCGTTCAGAGGGACGACTCACTGGTTTACCAGTTTGAAAGAACACCCGGCATGGGATGGGAATACCGCTATGTTCCCGACGAAAACTCACGATGGAATCACCAGGGAGATTCGGCATACCTTTCGGCGCGGACCGGCGACACATTAAGGGTTTACATTGCAGGAAACACTTTGCAGTGGAAAGATTTTCGCATCGAGGTCGCAGCTCCCACCGACGGCGACAATATCGTTGTGCCGAAGAAACCATACAGCTTCTCAACCGGATGGTACGGAAGCGGCTCGGCATATATAGACAATGCCCGGTTCAGGGCTACCGGCGGCAACCAGGTTGATACCATCAAGCATTATTACAATATACCCGGGATCGATTTTGCAACCAGGGTTGACACCCTGTTTAAGTACCTTGAAAAGGCTCCCAACGCAAGCTGGGAAATTGTTTGGGTCGATGGCGTGGAAAGGGCCGATCTGATACATGGCGATATTCTGCGGGTGACAGCCCAAAACGGAGTCGCGAAGGACTATTTCATCAGGGTGCACGATTACCGTCCCGCAGATAATGCTAACCTGGCTGCAATAACATGGCCCGATATTCCCGCCGTCATGAAAGGCGCCTCCGGATGGACGGGGGATACCATCCCCGGTTTTTCACCTTCGACTTACAACTATAGAATCAGGATACCTGCCGGTTATGATGGAATGCCCGCACTCATTGCAACTCCCCGGGACCACAACGCCAGGGTACAGGTGCAGAGGGCTGCCGGTTATGGCGGCTCGCCGGAGGAACGGACCGTCACATTCACCGTCACTGCAGAAAACGGTTCCACCGAAAGGGTATATACCGTACTCCTGGAGAAGGGGAAACTGCATGAGCACATCCAGCCATACCAGGCGGAACCGCTAATTTCTGAATTTATTTTCCGGGAGCAATGGAACAACGGATTTGTGGAAATTGCCAATACCGGGACCGTGCCGCTCGATTTGAGCAATTACCTGTTTGCAAACAGGCTTTCCGAAGGGCCGGCCACCATATTCCAGTGGGAACTTGACCACCATAACCGTTACCAGCTGTATATCCCCGGTTACAAGTGGACCGCAAGTCCTGATGAATGGGA
>SKQJ01000283.1 GCA_007119075.1 Bacteroidales bacterium
CGGCTGCGTGTCCGTGCCGGTCTGCCCTGCCGGAATCACTTGGCAGGAAAGCGCTGATCCCTTGTTTTGCAGCCGGCAGGAATGCCGGCTGCAATTTTTTTGTTAACTTTGTTACAGGCAGGCTTCTTTATCTAAATCTAATACCCGCGGTGTGTTTCGAAAAACATTTTTTATCGTCCTTTCCATCCTGGTTTCGGCTTACGGCCAGGCAGCTTCCCATCTGATACTTGACGGCCAGTTCAGGCCCCGGACCGAATACCGTCATGGCTTTCATACACTGATGCCTCCCGGTGCCGATCCGGCCTTTTTTGTTTCACAGCGGTCAAGGCTTAATTTATTCCATATGCAGAGCGGCTTTTCGCTGGGCTTCAGTCTACAGGACATCAGGGTCTGGGGAGAAGTGCCGCAGCTTGTCAGAACAGGCGCAAATACCTCGGTGCACCAGGCATGGGCCGAGGTGAGACTGTCAGACCAGGCAGCTGTCAAGGCCGGAAGGCAGGAGATTGTTTACGATGACCACAGGATCTTTGGAAACGTAGACTGGGCCCAGCAGGGCCGCAGTCACGATGCAGCCATACTGAAGTGGGATAGCGGCGAAGGCTTTACTGTTCATGGCGGTTTTGCATATAACCAGGAATCGGAAAGGATCATGGGGACCGTCTATGAGATGAATAACTACAAGGCATTTCAATACCTGTGGCTTAACAACCAGTGGGAGGATATCCGGATAAGCCTGCTTTTCCTTAACAACGGCTGGCAGCATAGCCCGGACAACACCGCATTCAGCCAGACGGCCGGCGGCAGGATAGAATATTCCCCCGGAAGGTATTCACTTTCGGGATCGGCATATATGCAGACGGGACGGGATGCTTCTAACAGGAATTTATCGGCCCACTACCTGTCCGCCGAACTTAGTCAGCCGCTGCACGAGAGTATAATCCTGCAGACCGGGTTCGAGGTGCTCTCGGGAACCGACCGGCAGGATATGGAGGATCCCGGCTATACAAACAATTCCTTTAATCCCTTTTACGGAACCAATCACAGGTTCAACGGACACATGGATTATTTCTATGTGGGCAATCACATAAACGATGTGGGACTGAGGGATTTTTACGGAGGGATGGCTTATAGCCCCGGATGGTGGTCGGCCGGTTTCAGGACCCATGTCTTTGCCTCCGACGCACTGCTTGACGATCCTGCCAACGGGGGCGAAACCATGCCACGTTACCTGGGAACTGAAGTTGACCTGTATTTCGGGCTACAGCTGTATGAGCGGGCCACACTTCGTATAGGCTATTCGCATATGTTTGCCTCCCGGTCGATGGAAGTGCTCAAGGGCGGCAGCAGAAGGGAGACAAACAACTGGGCCTGGGTCATGCTGGTGCTTAATCCCGAATTTTTTAATATGCAGCGATAATTGAACGGTTGCCAGACCACCGGCAACCTGATTGGAATTAACCTTAATGACGAACAGAACAAAAAAACAATATTTATGGAACAGAAAGAATTTGAAAAAGACAGAGTTTTCCGTTTTGACGAAGAGGTGAATTATGCAGACGGATCCATTGTGAGCAAAAATGTGCTTAAAAAGAGTACCGGGAATATTTCCCTGTTTGCATTCGATAAGGGGGAAGGGCTCAGCGAGCATACCGCTCCCTTTGATGCCATAGTGCAAATCGTTGACGGAAAGGCGGAAATCACGGTAGGAGGAAAAAAGCACCTGCTTGAAAGGGGCGATTCGATTATTATGCCCGCCAATATTCCCCATGCCCTCAAGGCAGTTGAAAAATATAAGATGGTCCTTATAATGATCAAGGAGCCCCGATAGAAGACATGCCCCAGGGGGAGCGTACCTGAGCGGGCGCTGGAAATGCTTCGCGGGACTTACGATCCGGCCGCCGGGGCTCGGTCGACATAGACCGGTTTCAGATTAAGGAGGCAGCTGAGCGAGAGGAATCGTAACATCATCCGGGGGACTGATAGCTAGTCCGGGCTGGCAGATATGCTGTCATGAATTTGCTCTTGCAGGCACAAATAATTTTTTGGGTCAAAAAAAATTGTTTCCTTAGCTCTCTGTAAACGGTTTTTCCCGATGCGCTTAATGGTAAAACTACAGCTAAGGTCAGTATTGTCGTTAACGGCAGTCATACTTATTTTTGCGGCACTTCTGAGCTTTTTTATCATCAATGCCCGGCAAAGCGTGCCTCTTGTCACGGCAGGCGCTATAATTCTGACGGTTTTCGCCGCTCTGGGTGTATCCCTCCTGTTTTTCCGCTTCCAGATAAAACCGCTGATAAGGATACTTCACAGGCATGAAAAAAACACCCTGTTCAAAACCCATGAACAATTTGCCGTCTTCATGGACGACCTTCCCCTTGGCGTATTCATAAAGGATGAGCAAAGCAGGGCATTATACCTGAATAAATACATGGACAGGGTTTTCAGCAAGGCAAATTGCATCGGCAAAACCCCTTACAATATTTTCAGCAGGGATATTGCAGACAGGATTGCCGGGGAGGACCGAAGGGTCCTTGCCGGAGAAAATGTGATAGCGGAAGAGGTTCTCACAGACAAACACGGAAAAGAAAGAGTATATATGACCCATAAATTCTGCATGCACGAGGGCGACAAAAAACGGATAGGCGGAATATCGATAGAAATCACCCTGAGAAAGGAAGCGGAATATAAGCTGAGGATACTTTCCAAGGCCATAAAAAACTCTCCGGTTTGTGTGTTGATAACCGATTCAGAGGGTCATATCGAGTATGTAAACCCGGCATTTGTCAACGCGAGCGGATACAGTTTTGCCGAGGTCATGGGTGAAAATATGAGCATAATAAACTCCGGGCATCACCCTGAATCTTTTTTCAGCAAAATGTGGGAACAGGTAAAAAGCGGAGGAGACTGGCAGGGAGAAATACTCAACAAAAAGAAAGACGGCACAAAAATATGGGAATTTGTCAGCATATCCCCGGTAACGAACAATGAGGGGGAAATAACCCATTTCATAGCCATCAAGGATGATATCAGCAAACGCAAAGAGGTTGAAGAAGCCCTGAGAAAAGCAAAAGAGAAGGCCGAGCAAAACGACAGGCTCAAAACGGCATTCCTTGCCAACATGTCGCATGAGATCAGGACCCCCATGAATGCAATAGTGGCGCTGTCGGGATTGCTGGCGGATCCCGGGCTGACCGTCCCTGAAAAGGAAAAATACTCTGCGGTGATCAGGGAAAACTCTGAAATACTCCTTCAGCTGATAGAAGACATTATCGATATTTCGAAAATAGAAGCCGGGGAAATTACGGTCCGTCCCTCCTTGTGCCATATAAACGCCCTGATGGAGGAAATTTCAGATACTTTCAGGCTGCAGGTAAAGGAAAGTGCGAAAATCCGTTTTACCCTTGATACAAGCGCGTTCAGCGGCGATGTTTATACGTTTGCCGATCCCCGCAGACTGAGGCAGGTAATCAGCAATCTGATCGGAAATGCATTTAAATTTACCGGGGAGGGAATTGTTGAATTTGGCGGCAGGCTTTATGACGGCGATAAAATCCTTTTTTGGGTGAAGGATACCGGTCCGGGAATAGAAAAAGAATTTCATGAATTGATTTTTGACCGCTTCAGACAGATTGATGATTCAGACACGAAAAGCCACAGAGGCGCCGGTCTGGGTCTTTCCATCTCGAAAAGCCTGGTGGGGCTTATGGGAGGGACCATCTGGGTCGATTCGGAACCGGGCAAAGGCTCATGCTTCTGTTTTACCATCCCCTGCAATCCTTCCTCATCAGAGGAAGAAGCCGGACACACAGATGGGCTAAAGGAACAAATTGCTCCCAAAAGGCAAGGAAGAGAAGATCTGGTATAACAAATTTGCCATTTTAACCGTATAATTGATATTTTAATTCAATTAATCACATATCTAAGCTAAAGCACGATGTCAAACTCTATGCTGAAATTCAAATTCGGATTAAGGTCCAGGCTGGGCTTAATTCCCGGAACATCAAGGCTGGAAGTCAAAGATCTTGAACTAAGGAAAGAATATGAAGAATTCCTGCATTACAAAGATTCCGGGGAATATAAAAGATTCCAGGAACTTGAGGACATCGTCAATTCTCAGGATTTTGCCGACAGGATAAAAGAGACCAGGAAACAGAGGTTCAGGGATACCGAAGCCTATACGAGACTCGCCGAGTACAGGGAAAAGAAAAAATCTCCTGAATTCAAAGGTTATTTCCGGATCACCTCCTCAAAGGAATTCAATGATTTCAAACGTCTTGAAAATTCAACGGAAATCAAGGAATTCGAAGAACTTGAAAGATATGTCAGGTCAGGGGAATTCAAGGCAGTGAAAAAGCTGAAATTCAACGATTCGGAAGAGTGGCAGAAATACCGGGAATATAAGCGCCTCAGCCAGACACCCGAAGTAAAGGATTACTTTAAAATAAAGCATTCCGGCAGCTACAAAGCCCTCAAGGAACTTGAAGGCAGCAAGAAGCTAAGCCATTTTGAGGAACTGCATGACCTGGTCAGCTCTTCTGAATTCATAGTCATGAAAAAGACCCTGAGTTCCAAAGAGTTTAAAGAAACGCCCGAATATGCCAAGTACCAGGAATACCTGGCGCTGAAATCGGAACCCGATATCAAAGCTTATCAAAAAATTCAGGATGACAAAGCTTTCGCAAATTTCAGGATGCTGGAAAATTCATCCGAGCTTGAAAAATTGCTTCAGCTTGAAAAATTCGTCAATTCACCGGACTTCCGGAATGCCAAAAAAGAGTTTGAGCTTAGAAAGGCAGCCGAGCTGCATAAATTAAATGATTACAAAACCCTGAAAAAGTCGGTTAAAATCAAGGCCTACTACAAGATAAAAAATTCCGGGGACCTTGACTATTACTACCGGCTACAAAACTCACCGGAGCTTGAAAAATACCTCGGACTTGAAAATTACATCAATTCACAGGAATTCAAGGAGACCAAGGCCCTGATGGAGTCGCGCGACAGGTTTAAGAAATCGGCCGAATACCGGCAGCTGCAGGAATACAGGGAACTGAAAAATTCTTCCCGCCTGAAATGGTACAACAAACTGAAAAATTCAGATAAATTCGATGAGCTTAAAAAGTGGAAGCTGGTATTTGTTGATGATTTTCCGGGAGGAGAGCTTGACAAAAGCAAATGGCTTACTTCGTTTTACTGGGGAAATAAGCTGATCAGCCAGGGATATTCCCTGGCAGGCGACCGTCATTTATATACTGAATCGGGCAATTCGCATGTAGAAAACAGCCATCTCCGGTTAACCACCAAAAAGGAACCAGCCACCGGCCAGGCATGGGATGAGTCGATCGGATTTTTTCCAAAGGATTTTGAGTATACTTCGGCACTGGTTAACACCGGAGAGAGCTTCAGGCAAAAATACGGCGCCTTCGAAGCGAAAGTAAGAATGCGCGCGGCACCCTCTGTTTTTCATGCTTTCTGGATGTTGTCCGACAGGGCTGTGCCCCACATAGACATTTTCAGGTTCTCTGGCCAGAAGAAGAACTCCATCGAGCTTAACAATTACTGGCAAACCGGCAATGAAACCGGTCAATTGCATCATGACTCCAACACCATCGGAGGGATTGATTTTTCAAAGGGCTTTTTTATCTTCAGATTCGAATGGTACCCTGACAAAATGGTATGGAAAATCAATAACACGGTCATCAGGAAGGAATACAGGGGCGTTCCGCAAGAGCCTATGTACATTCTTTTCAGCTCGGGAGTGGAGGGAGATCAAAATGGCGCCGGACTGCCAACGAGCTTCGATATTGACTGGGTGAGATGTTTCGAGCTTGTGGAAGAACCCGGAAAGGCCGGCTCTCACAAATAAATCGTCTCCCCTACGCCAATGGGCAGGTTCAGCCCGTACCAGATCAACAGAAGCACGACCCACATCAGGAATAAGATCAAGGCATAGGGAACCAGCATCGCGACGATGGTCCCTATGCCGATCCTGTTATTGTATTTGTTGACCCATCCAAGCAGAAGCGGAAAGTAAACATAAAGCGGGGTAACGCAGTTTGTTATGGAATCGCCGATGCGGTACATAAGCTGTACGAATGCAGGACTGAATCCGATCTGGGCAAGCATCGGGATAAAAATGGGTGCGAAAATTGCCCATTTGGCCGATCCGCTTCCCAGGAAAATATTCAGCACGGCAACCAGCACCATAAAAAGGATGAACATGACGGGACCCGTAAGCCCCGTGGCCTGGAGAAATTCCGCTCCGGTTATTGCCAGGATCGTATCAAGGTTCGACCAGTTAAACAGATTGATAAACTGGGCGACCACCAGCATAAGGACAATATAGCCGGAGAGCTCTTTCATCCCGTGCTCCATCTGTCTGAGCACATCGTTGGGTTTTTTTATCACACCGACCGTTTTGCCGTAGTAATAGCCCGGGATCGCGAAAAAGAAAAACAATATGGGTATGAGCCCCCGCAAAAATGGCGATGGGACAATCCCTCCGGTTACCTGGTTGCGCAGGGGCGCGCCGGAAGGAGCAACCAGCAGGATTATCAAAAGCGAATAGATCAGAAGGGCAATACCGGCCTTGCGCAGCCCCTTTTTCTCGAGCAAGGAAAGAGAACCGCCGGTACCCGGCCCGGCGCCCTGGTCGGCATATTCGAACCGGCTGCATGCGGGAATGGTATATTTTCTTGCGACATAAGCGCCTCCAATGCCAAGAAACAGGGTGGAGACTATCATAAAGTACCAGTTCGCTGTTGCACTGACCTCACGGCCGTCGACCATCTGGCCGGTTATTTCAGAACTGATGCCTGCCAGCAACACATCTGTGCCGGCTATAAAGAAATTTGCGGTGAACCCGGCTGTGGCTCCGGCGTAACCGGCGATCAGACCGGCGATGGGGTTAAGCCCCATCTGGGAAAAGATCAGTGCCGCAATCGGAGGAACTATAACGATTCCGGCATCACTGCCAATATTGCCGCAAGCGCCGATTATGAAAATAACAGGCAGAACGATCTTCCTGGGAACCGAAAACGCAATGGTGCGCAAAACAATGGCCAGCAGCCCGCTTCTTTCGGCAACGGAGACCCCCATCAGCATCACCAGCACAAGGCCGAAGGGGGCAAAATGGGCAAAATTCGTGACCATTTCCTCGATAAACCTCCTTAGCCCTTCGCCCGAGATCAGATTCTGTGCATGCACGGTCTCGCCTGTCCCCGGATCTACCGCGCTGACCCCGAGCATGGCAGTCAGGCCGCTGAGAACCACAATAAAAATGCATATCCACAAAAAGATCCAGAAAGGGTGGGGCAGCTTGTTGCCCATCTCCTCGATCCATCTCAAAACTCCCTTTGAACCGGAATTTACGAAGGCTTCTTCGTTTGCTCCGGCGCTATTCCCCGATCCGCCGGTTCCGGTACCGCCGGTTCCGGTGTCGCCATTCCCCGTTTCGTTATTCCCGGTCCCTCTATCTCCCGCGCCTCTATTCCCCGTGCCGCCATTTCCTGTTTTATTATTCCCGGTTCCGCTGTTTCCCGATCCGCCGGTTCCGGTGCCGCCATTCCCCGATCCGCCATTTCCCCCCGGCTCCCGGCCCATATTGTCATGATCCTGCTGGCTGCCGTCAGTATTATGCATATTGATCAGGAGTAAATATGATTAGTTCCGGCTACTGCTGCCGGTATTGCTTGAGCGAAGGAATGCTTATCGTGAAAATCGTCCTGCGCTGCCGGTTAGAAACAAAGCTTACTTTTCCTCCGAGATATCTTTCTGTGAGGAGACGGATACTGTAGGTTCCCCATCCCCTGCCCATTCCCTTGGTTGAAAAGGCCCGTTGAAACAATTGCATCTGAACATGCTTGGGAATCAGGGGAATGCTCTTCACTTTGATGTGATAAAGCCCGGATTCGCCGCCATTGCGGGAATAAATCATGATCTCTTCTTCATCCGAACTGGCTTCAAGGGCATTTTTAATGGTATTGATCATCACCCTTCGCAACAGTGTCTCATCAGTGAAAATGGCATACCCCGACTTTCTGACGGTGACCTTGCGGTTGCGGAGGCTGCGGATGCTGACCAGCGATCTGACCACATTTTCCAGAAGCTCGTCAATATCGACCTCTGAAACCATTAAGGAAAGAGAGTGATTCTCGGCCTCGGTGATTACCCTGTAGGAATGTATTTCATCGGTGAGCCGCAATGACAGATCATTTATTATGCTTCTGACCTCTTTCGAGTGAAGATCGTTGATCATTTCATTCAGTCCATTCAGCGCCGTGACAGAGTTATTGATATCATGAAGGAAGATATTTTCCAGCATTTGCCGGGTCTTATAGTCGCTGATATCCTCCATGTAGGCAAAAACATATCGCCTGTCCTCATGGGTGAAGGGTATTGTATGCACCCTGAAGGTGAGCGTTTCGCCGTGATCGAGGGTTATATTGCACTCGCCGGTCGACCGGGTCCCTTTTTCGCTTCTTTTGATGCTGTTGGCCAATCCGCAGACCTTGCAAAATTCAGTGCTCCCACATCCGTTCTGATTGTTTGCCGCGTGGACGCAAAGAAGGCATTCTCCCGGTCGCCTGGTGATACGGTCATCAAGGCTTCTGCCAACGATCTCGTTGAATTTCTTGTTCCTGTAAATGATCTGCCGCCTTGAATTCATGATTATGATCATATTCGGGATATCGTTGAGCATTGAGCTGAAAACCGGGCTGTGAATGATGGCTTCGGCCTGGCGGCTTATTTCCTCCTCCGTGTCGCGATATCTGGGATCAAACATATGGCAGAGCTGAATAAAGAATCCGGTTCGAAAATAACAAAAAAAAACCATAATCGGGTCGCCGGCCCTGAACGGATGATTATACGAAGCCAGGCCGGGACATGTTACCTGGCCCGGAGGGTGGAATAATGATCGTAGTAGCGCTCAAAAAATCCTGCAACCTTCCGGATCAGCTCATCCCTGCCGGGTGCATCTTCCATTTTCTCCTCTTTCCTTACTATTCTGAAGCCTCTTGAAAGGTAATTTGCCAATGCGGTTTCCGAATCGTTTGTGCAGGTATGGAGCCAGACCCAGACCGCACCGCTGTCCAGTGCGCTCTTAACAGCGTGTGAAAGCAGCATCCCTCCCAGTCCGCTGCCCATATAACGGGGCAGCAATCCTATGAATTTTATTTCGGTCCCGCCCCCTTTTCCGGATATCAGCTCATAATATCCGACCAGCTTCCGGCCTTCGAACGCCAGGTAAGTCCTGACATCTTCCCGGGAGAAATAATCATCCCATTCAGCCTGCGTCCATTCCAGTCTGCTGTACCATCTCCATGGAAGCCCCACGCCTGCAAACATTACGAAATTAATGAAAGCATCATTTTCTACCTGACGGATCTCCATTTTTTCGGCAAAGCCTTCCTTGAGGCTCATCCTGTCATCAGCTTTCAGCTCGAGCCATGTTGTTGTGATTTTTTCCATAGTTGACGGTGATGATTTTTTAATGGTGCGGTGCCGGGCGGGGCCTTCTTCCGAAAGGGAGTATAAAACAGGCATTTAGTGATTTTGTTCAATAAATTCAGGCATTCCACGCAACAAATTGAGGCATGAGGGCGTATCAGGAAGTGACCGGATCTTTATGACCAGTTATGATAACCGCTTCCGTTCAAATATTCAATGAGCTCCTGATGAACAATACCGCTTCCCAGTCTCTTAGTGAAATAATCCATGAGTTCAACCGGGATATAGATAAAAATCCAGGCCTTGCAGATGACTACATTGCCCGGGGCATCCTGAAGTATTGCCTTGACGACGTTAACGGAGCCTTCAACGACTGGTCGGTCGCCATAGGCCTCGGCTGCAATAATACGATTTTGCTGCTAAAATACCTCACTCTCACATAACCGCACACTACGGGCAGGCTGCAGTGCCCGGCAGCGGAAATGTTTAACATCCTGTGATCAGGCCGGGGAATCGCATTTCACGAACTGCCATAAAAATACGGCAGAAAATGTTCACTCACCAAGGTTGGGAAACTGTACTTCGCCCGCAACGGCATTAAAGCTGGCGCTGATGCTGATGTTAAGCTCCTCTTCTGACGGTTCCGTCATATCCATCCTGTAACCGGTTGCGTCGATGCTGAAATCGCCTGTCAGTATATTCTGTTCCGTCAATTGCAAAGTAATCGTACCGGATTCGGAAAAATAAACTTCCAGCTCACCGGCATTCTGCTGATGTTGAATGAGGATGAAGCTGACAAAGTTATCTACATCGAAAAACCACAGGT
Source organism: Bacteroidales bacterium (assembly GCA_007119075.1). Lineage (GTDB taxonomy): Bacteria > Bacteroidota > Bacteroidia > Bacteroidales > PUMT01 > PXAP01. The sequence continues at coordinate 10,274 of SKQJ01000283.1, forward strand.
CATCCTCCATTTCTTCAACATCAAATGAGTGGACGGCATAAGTGTCATTTCCGGGAAACTCACCGCCCCGGACAAACCAGATATTTATGGTCTGACCGTTGTTGGCCCCGAAACCCACGGTGAAAAACAATTCGTCGGTTTCAATATGCTGATATTGAGCAAAAACTGCAACCCCCTCAAATTCAGCTGTAACATCTCCTGTTATTGTAGCCTCAAAACGGCCAATTTCATCACCGGGTATATCATCGATATCATCATCGTCCCTGTCACACGCAACAAAAGCAACCAGTAAGGCAATTACGCCAACATATTGCCATATTTTTATTTTCATCTCCCGCTTTTTTTAAAATTTATAAATTGACTTTAATGTTTATTAAAGTTAACAAAAAAACCAATGTTTATCAAATTATTATTTTCAGCAAAACATCTTAATGGGAGCTGGAAATCATGGTTTTTGATCCGGAATTTCCTTAAATTTAAAATACTAATCCCCTAACTATATAAAAAAACACAGCTATGGATGAAAATAAGATGAAAAAGGACATTTCCGGCGACGGCCGTGAAACAGAAAAGGACAAGCAGCTTGAATCCTGGAAAGAGAATTCTGACGGCAAAGGCCTGACAACCAACCACGGCGTGAAAGTGGATCACACCGACGATTCCCTCAAGGCAGGGCAACGGGGGCCTACACTGATGGAAGACTTCCATTTCCGTGAAAAAATGATGCATTTCGACCATGAGCGAATCCCCGAAAGGGTGGTTCATGCAAGGGGCTCGGCTGCACACGGTTATTTCCAGCTATACGAACCGGTTCCCGAACTGACCAAAGCAAAAATATTCAACGACCCTTCAAAGCAAACCCCGGTTTTCGTGAGATTTTCAACGGTGGTAGGTTTCAGGGGCTCGGCCGATACAGTCAGGGATGTGCGCGGGTTCGCAACGAAATTCTATACCGAAGAGGGAAACTGGGACCTTGTCGGCAATAATATGCCGGTATTCTTCATCCAGGATGCAATAAAATTCCCCGATCTGGTGCATGCGATCAAGCCCGAGCCCCATAACGAGATGCCCCAGGCCTCTGCGGCCCACGATAATTTCTGGGATTTCGTGTCACTGATGCCCGAATCGATCCATATGATCATGTGGGTATTGTCTGACAGGGCGATTCCGAAAAGCTATTCCACCATGCAGGGATTCGGCGTGCACACTTTCCGTCTGATAAATGCGGAGGGGAAATCAAGATTTGTAAAGTTCCACTGGAAACCGGTCAACGGCGTATACTCCCTGGTCTGGGACGAGGCACAAAAAATTGCGGGCAAGGATCCCGATTTCAACCGGCGCGACCTTTGGGATCTGATCGAAGCGGGAGTCTATCCCGAGTATGAACTGGGGATGCAGATAGTGGAGGAAGAGGATGAATTTGCCTTCGATTTCGATTTGCTGGATCCCACCAAGATCATTCCCGAAGAGCTGGTTCCCGTAAAAATAGTCGGAAAAATGGTCCTTAACAGGAATCCCGATAATTTCTTCGCCGAGACCGAGCAGGTGGCCTTTCATCCGGGCCATGTGATACCGGGGATAGATTTCACAAACGATCCGCTGCTGCAGGGCAGGCTGTTCTCATACCTGGATACCCAGATCACCCGGCTGGGCGGCACCAATTTCAATGAGATCCCCATCAACCGGCCCCTGGCAGAAGTGCACAACAATCAGCGGGACGGGTTCATGCGTCAGACTATCAACAAGGGGCGCACAAACTATTCTCCCAATTCCCTCAGAGGCGGCCATCCCCTGCCTGTTCCGGAGGAGATGGGCGGCTACAGGCACTATATGGAAAAGGTTGAAGGGAAAAAGATCAGGGAGCGCAGCAACAGCTTCAAGGATTTTTTCTCTCAGGCAAAACTTTTCTACGACAGCATGTCGGATACTGAAAAAAAACATATCCTCGAGGCATTCCATTTTGAACTCGGAAAAGTGGAGGTCATGGAAGTCCGGCAGCGCATGGTCTACATGATGGCCAACGTGGACATGGAGCTGGCCCGGAAAATCGCAGCAGGCATAGGCGCTGATCCGCCAGAGGATGAAAAAATGGTCAGGGAAGCGGCAAGGGATGCGCGCCCCAGGGTTACCGGCAGAAAAAGCGTTGATGTTTCGCCCGCCCTGAGCCAGGAAAACCTCAAGGGAACCTCGATAAAGGGAAGAAAGGTCGCGATACTTGTCGATAACGGATTCGATTACCAGGCAGTGGCAAAAGTCAGGGAAATGCTTATGGACAACGATGCAATGGTCCATATAGTTTCACAGTTCCACGGCATGATCAAAAGCAGCACAGGCGAGGAGCTAAAAACCGACAAGAACCATGTCACAACTGCTTCGGTACTGTATGATGCAATCTTCATACCCGGCGGCGAGGAAAGCGTGCAGGCCATGAAAAAGCAGGGTGATGTGATCCATTTTATCAATGAGGCTTATAAACATTGCAAGCCTGTCGGCATCACGGGTGAGGCAGTCGAGCTGCTGTCGATGTCGGCAACCGGGGTGACGGAGACTCAGATGGGCGTCCGGTCAGACATGGGAGTGGTGACGGCCGGGAAAGACGTCAATATGAGCGAATTTGTCATGAAATTCAAGGATGCCATCATGGAGCACCGGCACTGGGGAAGGGAAAAAACCGGCGTGCCGGCGTAAGCAAGCCGGTACCCGGGGCCGGGAAAACACGGCCAGGGCAAGCCTGAAACCGGCGTGCCGGCCCAACGGGCCAGGGTTGGGCGCAAAGATGCTTCCGGCCCCTCCGGGATGGTCCGGACCGGGAATCATGACAGGCGCACTGTAAACTCCTGGATCGAATTGCAATGAACTGTCAGCAGAGGGTTGGGAGCGAAGGGCTTCCGGGCCCTCCGGATGGATGAGAATACGACCGGCCGGCAATGCCTAATGCTGACTGCCTCATCAGGGCGGGAGGGGATATAAGGGCTTCGTTATCTCCGGCGGACCCTGAATGCTACATCAGGGCGTGACTGAGGCAGGGAAGGCACGGTTAATTCAAGCCTGCCGTTCCCTGCCCGGGCCGTTTCTGTTTTTATCTCCCGGCCGCTCCATGTGTCGAACCAGGAAACCGTGTAACGGTTATTTCCGGCCTTTTCAAGGACAACCGGGGTTCCTCCGGCATTTTCTTTCTGGTGCGACCTAAGCCAGCCGAAAGCCTCGCTGCCCGCATCCATCACGTAAACATCGGCGCCCGGCGCCGTAACGCTGGCCGGCTCAAAGGGCAGGTTGGCAAAATCAATTCCGCCGACGAACGCGGCCAGGTAGCTCAGCTTCTCCCAGTCTCGCTCCTGGAGAAAGGTAAAGTCCCACCATACGGGAATACCCGCCAGTCCGTTGCTAAGCGACGCCCAGATGGCATTGTGATATACAAGCCGGTATTCCTCGCTGTCCCTGTGATAGTATTCCCATTCGGCGCCAGATTCCCCGAATATGGCCGGTTTCATGAAGTTCTCGTCCCAGAACCGGCGGGCCGCCCAGGCATAGTTGTACATGGCGCTCCGCAGAGTGTCTTCCGGATATTGAAGCTCCCAGCCCTGAGTGGGGTAAAGGTGAAGATTCGGAACATCTATAAGCTCATGCAGCTCTCTCCGGTATTGCCTGAACCCGCCGCTGAAGGAAGCCGTGACCGGATGCCCGTAAGGATCGTTTTGGGTGAAATATCGCTGTGTCCTCTCCACCCAGTCGTACGCCTCCCGGTGGCGCCCCTGTGCCCAGCCATCGGTGCCGTCCATTTCATTGATTATCTCCCATATTCCCCAGCTCCGGCTGTGGGCGAAGCGGGCAATAAGGTACCTGTACTTTTTCCTGGAGTATTCCCAGACAAGGGAATCCCGGTACACATCGACCACATCGACCAGCTCCCGGTAAGGGTTGCGGTGCCACATGGTGGCCCATACGGTTTCCGAAAACAGGTCATGAGGCCAGATGGCAAACATCAGCTTTATATCGTCCTTTTCCAGGATGGAAAGCAACGAATCGATCCTTCCGCATTTTAACTGGTTATAGATCCCCAGTTCCTCTTCGAGCAGCCCCGTACCGTTGACCAGCCCACCATAGGTGATGTTCCACAACCCGAAAAAGTTGGCATTATATTTTGAATAAGTGTCAAACCGCTCCTGAGTGTTCCTCCAGGGAGAATAGACGCCTACGGCATACCAGGATGTGCCGTCGTCGTGACTGAAATAACGCGGATTGTTCTCAGACTGCCTTATCCATCCGCTGTGGCCGGAATTGACCGCGGCAAAGCTGCCGGTCTCAGAAGATCCCCTCCCGCCTTGGTTATTCACAAACAGCCGGTAATCATACCTGCCGGTCTCGTTTGGAGAGAACCGTACTTTCCACTGGTCGGCTTCCAGGTAATCATCATAGAAACCGTTTATCCGGATCTCTTTCCCGGAAGGGGTGTTAAAAAGTGCATAGACATCAATTTCATCAGGATCATAGGGATTGACGAAGCTGACATTATTAAGATCCAGCCATATTTCAAATTTTTCATATTTCCCGACTGTTGCGGCGTTGACCCGCGAAACGGCGATACCGGGATCGTTTGACGGTTCTGCGCGCAGGGAATACCCCGGCATTGAAGCGGTGAGAAAAAAGACCAGTATGATGGCAGGAACAGCGGTCCTTCCTGCCGGTGATAAATAATCAGGATTTTCAGGCATGGGATAGTTTTAAATGAAGGTTCTAAAAATATATTTTTTCGTGTAGATAACAAAACCCGGCTCACCGCAGCGGGCCGCATACCGCGGATTTATAAAAAATAATGTAATTTTGTGTGAAAGCCCTACAAACCCCCATGCTTAAACTGCGAAAGCTGACCAAAAATGGACGAAGGCCCGTATCATAGTATATTGAATTAAATCTGCAGGGACGACGGTGCTTCCTTGCAGGTAACGTAAGGAGGCATAATTATGGTTGAAATAAAACAAAACTTCCAGGAAC
>SKQJ01000368.1 GCA_007119075.1 Bacteroidales bacterium
AAATAAAAGAAGGGCAATTTTAAGTTTTGACGTCATTGAATTTGATTCATTCTGCCGGCCTGCCGTAAGCTTCCACCTCGATATAATGATTGAGGTCATTGTCAGTATTTCCCATGCTGTACAGCCGGACGTAACGCCCTGTAACGCCTCCTGCATCGATCAGTTTTCCCTCGTGGGTTTCCACATAATGATAATCCTCGCCCATTCCGAAGCCAAGCCTGTTGTTCAGGTCATTATTGAAGACGGTATGCACATCGAAAATAAAATCGGGATCGTCAGAGACCTGTACCACCACCCCCTGGTAGACACGGGCCGACATATGGTAATGCCACAGGGTTACGGCATAGATTGTATAATAGTCCTCCAGGTCGATTGTAATGTGCTGGGCGCCGGCATTAAGTTCCACGAATGAATTACTGGTGGCTTCCTTGTAGCCGTTTGTAATCTGGCTCAGGTCACCCATACGGGGCTCGGACGAGCCCGCAACGGGTTTTCCCAGGGCCACGTTGGTTGTGCCGGCGGGAGCTAAAAAAGGCGGACGTCCGCTCTCCCGTGGCTCTTCGAGCCTGTCTACCTTGAAATCGGTGGGGGTCCCCACGAACATCGGCTGCGGAAGATCGATCCTGATGGGCTCCATCTGCGCTGACAGAGGGAGGCTGAAAACAGTAAAAAGGACAATTAGTTTCAAAAATGTCGGATTCTTCATTTTTTAAAGTCTTTTGTTGCCTGCATGCCGGGAGTCCATGGGAGCGGACATATTTGATCAGCCGGCATTTGCCTGACCGGGACTTAGCCCGTCTGGCCAGAGAGGCAAAGGGCTATTCTTCCGACAATTTTAGTATTTCCTGGTTATCGGAATATTCAAGTATCCTTTTCAGCTCATCCCGCGTCCTGTCCGGATGCCGTTCAATAATACGGGGAACTATGCTTATTATTGCCGCTTCCAGTTCCGGACGCAGCCCCTGATCGTCCATATGATCCGCCAGTATGCCCAGGGCCGTGGGAGAATGGATGCTGCCAAGTCCCGAGATGATAAGCTTTTTCTCGTTATCGTTGGGGGCGACCGAAAGCCCGTACAGCAATTCACCTGCCTTTTCGTCATCCCCCATGGTGCCATCGTTAAGGATGATCCGTGTGAATCCCCTGAGCGTGAGAATCTTTACTCTCATGTCATCCGATGTTTCCAGCAACTCTTTAAACCTTGTAGCAGGGCCTGCATCGGGCCAGTCTGACAATGCCCTGATGGCACTCAGCCGCAGGTCTTCGCTGTCATGGTCCAGATAGTCAAGTAGCACATCCAGGTCATTGGGGCTTTTTATGTTTCCAAGTACAGAGATCAGGGAGGCCTTGTCTCTTTCGTTCATGAGAATGTCGAGCAATTCTACTATCTCACTGGACCCGGTTCCCGGCATCTCTTCCCTTACCGCCGCAAGGTAAATCGCCCTTTCCAGTTCCTGTCTCTCCCTGCCGGCAGCAGTTTGCGCAAGCAATCCGGCCAGCCGGTCGATATCTTCCCTTCCGGCAATCCTGCCGAGCGACCTGTATGATTCCATCTTTATGGCCTGGTCATCATTTCCGGCCGTTTGCAGGAGAACAGGGACGGCATTGCTTATGTGCCTTTCCCTTATTGCCATTATCAGCTCCACACCTGTTCCGCCGGTAGCCAGGACTGCTTCCCGGAGGATCAGCTCATCGGCCTCGCTGCCCGGGATCCTGTAAATGACCTCGCGCAGAAGTTCCTGCTCCCGACCGCCGGCGGAGGAGGCCAGTTCGGCAAGAAGAACAATATCGCCGGCGGTGGCAAGACCGAACATTGCAAAAATTGCCGCTTCCCGGTACCGGGGATCCTCATGACGCAAAAAGCGGACCGTCTCATCACGGATGCTTAAATCACCCCTTGCAGCCAGCGCTGACAGAAGCCTGATCCTGTCATCGCCTGTCAGTCCCGGCACATTGAGCAATTTGTAGCCCTGGTCATAATCAATAGGGAGTTCCCTTGACAGCCCGGCCAGCTGTGTCCTCAGATCCGGGGGTGAATCAGCCAGCCAGCCGGCAAGAATTTCATCCGGTTTGCCGGCGGTGGTCCTTATCAATCCCCGCACGGCAGCCAGCGAAGCCAGTTCGGGCGGAGACACCTCAAGGATAGAATTGTAAACTTTGAATGCGCTGGCATGCTTCCCTTCCGACTCGAGCTTTTCGGCTGCTATCATCAATGCCTCCATCAATTCAGCCTTATTGTGATGTGATCCTGATCTCATTGCGGCGGTAAGGACAGGCACGGCCCCCTGGGCGCCTCTTTTTCCCAGGGCGGCGATGGAGGCATGTGAAATTGCACGATCGGGATCGTTGACAAACCGGAGGAGGAAATCATAGGTGGCAGGATCATTCCTCCTGCCAAGGACATTTATGATACCAACACGGGTTTCAGCCGATACCCGCGGAAATATGTCTATAAGCACCTGGTCGGTATGATGGTAAGGAATGGTTTCCATGGCAATCATGGCCAGGTGGGCCGTCTGCTCAGAGGCAAGCAGCGTTCCAAGATAATCTATGGCCGACCTTTTTCCCGTAGCGGCTATCTCCCCTATCAGGTATCGTTTGCCCGGATTGTATGTTTCTGTTGAAAGAAATCTGGTTATCATGGCTGCAGATTTCCTGTGAGGTCTTTTCTTGCTGAAAATTTCCTCCAGCAGCGATGAGAATTCAGGAAAGACGGCATCGTGCCGTTCGAGCTTTTCAAGTGTGGCGATCATACCGGCCGTTCTTTCAGCCGGCGATGCCGCCGCTGCAGTATTGCCGGAAATATTAAAGGCGAAAAACAGGATCAGGAGCATTGATGCGCCATACTTTATGGCCCTTTTCCGGCGGCAATCGGGAGTAATTTTACCTGTAATCATATTTTGTATTTTGCTTGCTGGTTTAATTCACAAAACTGGCCCGGATCCATTTTTCGAAGTTCTAACTTCCGGAGTTCTAGCTTCCGGGGTCACTTGCTTCCTGGATCGCTTGCTTCCGGCTCACTCCTTTCCGGTAAAACTCCCTTCCGCGGCGGCTCCGGCCCCGGACAACTTTTTTCCCGGGCGGTAAGTCCGGGTTTTGCGGCCTAAAGGTGCCACGGTGTCCTCATCGGCCTGGACAGCATTTTGTTTGCCCTTTCATTATCAAATTCTTCCTTTTCATTATCCCACCTGAGCTTTTGACCAAGCTTCAGTGATATATAGGCTTGCTGGCAGACTATTTCCGATTTTACGGCCGACCCTATGGGAGAGACAGGCTGGATGCCGGTGCGGACGGCATCGATAAAGTTGCGCCTGTGATCGTTGCTGTAGGGAAGCTTTATTTCGCCGGGCCTTATCGCTTCATTAAGCAGCGACCGGGGATAACCGTCAATGTATCCCCTGGCAACATAAAGCCACCCTTCCGACCCCTCGAAAAGTATGCCCATGGAGGAGGGGATATTGAAACGCGGATATTTCCTGCGGGCGGAAATATGGTCAATATGGATCACTTTTACGCCATTTGGATAGGTATGCTCAACCTCGAAGGTCTGGTATGTGTCGAAAATGCCGGCGGGAATGGTGCCTGTGCCTTCAACCTCGACGGGGCCGGAGTTGTCGGCATCCAATGCCCACTGGACGATGTCTATATGGTGGATGCCCCATGCGCCGTTCAGGCAGCCAAGCGAATAATCGTCTATCAGCGTAAACTGCCGTGAGGAGCGCAGATCACTGTAAGGGGCCCAGGGCGCGGGGCCCAGCCACATTTCCCAGTCCACTCCTTCAGGAACCTCCTGTGGCGGGGGTATAGGCTCCGGGCTAAAACCGGCTGATCCGACAATGATCCTCTGCATTTCGCCCAGCCTTCCGTTTCTGACCATTTCGGTGACAAACCTGAAATGCTGGTCGGATCTCTGCTGGGTTCCGAACTGAAAGCAGATATTGTAGCGGTTCATGGCGCCCCGCAATATTTTTGATTCCTCCACGGTGAGTGCCAGGGGCTTTTCAAAATACATGGCCTTGCCGCGGCGTGCCGCCTCCACGCCGATCAGCGCGTGCCAGTGATCGGGGACCGCCTGCATGATTGCATCGATATCATTCCTTGCCAGGAGCTCCCGGTAGTCATTGTAGGCAGCGCATTCCCGGCTGCCATAAAACTCATCGGTGATCTTCCTGGCGTTTTCCCGGTTATCCCTTTTCACGTCGCATACCGCGACCACCCGTACTTCATCAAAGCCGAGGAATGACCGCAAATGACCGGTGCCCATGCCGCCTACCCCTATCATTCCCATGTTTACACGGTCATTTGGCATCACCCTGTTTTTGCCGGGAAAAACCGTTGCGGGCAATACTGTGGGAAAGGCTGCCAGACCGGCGCCGGCAAAAAGGGTTTTTTTGACAAACTGCCTTCGGTTCAGATTTTTGTTCATAGTTTTTATTTGTTAACAGTCAGTCTTGCAACCTGACTACCATCATCATTCCTGCCGGCGTCC
>SKQJ01000003.1 GCA_007119075.1 Bacteroidales bacterium
CAGGCCGCGGGTTTCAGTGCCGGAAAATGCAGCTTTGAGAGTAGTTATACAGATATATAGAGAATTGCATATATTAACAATTATTAATATATTAAGTTCATGTGATTTCTTGTTTTTTTACTTTGATTACCGGCAAGTTAAACTGAATGGACGGGCCGAATGATCCATTGCCGGGCATGCCGGACAGGCCCGTCCGGAAGGTCTGATCGATGGCGGGCTTTGAAACAGGGCAGGGGCTGGCCGAATCTACGCTTGGTGGGAAGTCTGCACCCCGGAGGATCCGGGAATCCTTCTTCCGGAAGGAGGCAGTTCACATCGGCGGGTCGTCTTTCTGACCTTCTTTTATGAAGAAGTAGCTGGTTTTTTCATGCTTGTCATCGTATGTATATACTTCCTCCCGGTGAAATGAGGCGAAAAAATTCACCATGGCAAAATCACCGATGCACATGGTGGAATGTATGAACAGTGCAACCAGGGAACCCCACTGAACTGCGATCTGTCCGAATATGATCCCGGTCAGAAAGAACAGGTTTATCAGGACAAAAGGAGAGAAAGCCACCACGTAGAATTCATTTTTGCCAGCCACAAAGCCCGGAGCGCTGGCATAGAAAAGCATCTGCCTGAGATCGGCGCCATATTTGACCTTCCTGGCCCCGACCAGCCTGTAGGCTAATCCATGTATCACCTCATGAAGGGGGATTACCAGCACCATTCCCGCAACCAGTCCGGCGAAAAGATAAAGCCAGTAGGTGCCCCATGAAATATATGCATTTGCAACGTTGCCGGCGGTAAAGGAGATGATAAGTGCTATGAGCATGATGCTGAATCCATAGAAGAAGGTCATCGGCCATCTCAATTGCTTTAATTGTTCCGTGACGAAGTCTATTATCCCGTCATGGTCGAGCTGCCTGATCAGCTTAAAGTCAGGTGAATTCCTTATTTCCTGCGGTGTAAGAGCCATATTTGAAAGATCTCATTTTTTCTCTTGACAAAAAACGGTACTTTTGCAAATGCTTTGATAAAATCATAAAAATACTGGATTACATGGAAAATAAAAAGACAATACTCATCATACTTGACGGGTGGGGAATCGGTGATAATTCCGAGTCGGATCTTATATCTGTCTCCCAAACGCCGGTGATGGACAGGCTGACAAAAGAATATCCATCTTCCCGGCTTAATGCGGCAGGAAAATATGTCGGGCTGCCTGAGGGCCAAATGGGGAATTCGGAGGTAGGACATCTTAATCTTGGCGCGGGCAGGGTCGTTTATCAGGACCTGGTAAAAATCAACCTTGCCATCGAAGATGACAGCATTTCAGAAAATCAGGTTCTCACCGAGGCTATGAAATATGCAAAGGATCAGGGTAAATCGGTTCATTTTCTCGGACTTGTAAGTGACGGCGGGGTTCATTCTTCCGACAGACACCTTTATAAATTATGTGATATCACAAAAGAGCACGGAATTGATGATGTTTTTATCCATGCATTTACCGACGGGCGGGATACCGATCCGAAAAGCGGTTATGGCTTTATAAAAAATCTGCTTGACCACCTGGAAAAGTCCAACGGAAGGATCGCTTCCCTTGTGGGGCGCTATTACGCGATGGACAGGGATAAGCGATGGGAAAGGGTCAGGACAGCATATGACCTGATGGTTCACGGGGAAGGCCGGAAAACCGACGACATTCTTGGAGCGATGAAAGAATCCTATGAAGACGGTGTAACCGACGAATTTATTAAGCCAATAGTGATGGTCGGTGAGCAGGGAGAACCCGTAGGCACAATCGGGGAGGGTGATGTTGTAATATGTTTCAATTTCCGGACTGACCGCCTGAGGCAAATGACCGTTGCACTGACACAAAAGGATTTTCCCGATTACGGCATGAAGACGATTCCGCTTCATTATGTTACTATGACAAGGTACGACGATTCTTTCAGGGGTGTAAAGGTCATGTTCGACAAGGATAACCTCAGCAACACCATGGGGGAGCTCGTGGCCAGGGCCGGCAGAAAACAATTGCGCATTGCGGAAACGGAGAAGTATGGACACGTCACATTTTTCTTTTCGGGTGGACGCGAAAAACCTTTTGAAAATGAAAACAGGATATTGATACCCTCGCCTAAGGTCGCCACATATGATCTGAAACCGGAAATGAGCGCCCCTGAGGTCAAGGATGCTGTCGTGGCCGAAATGAAAAATAAAAGCGTCGATTTTATTTGTCTTAATTTCGCCAATTGTGATATGGTAGGGCATACAGGTGATTATGAGGCAATCCGGAAAGCTGTTGAGACAGTGGATGCCTGTGTGGGCGAAGTAGTTGAGGCTGCCGTTGAAAATGGTTATACCCCGCTGATAATTGCCGATCACGGCAACGCCGACTACGCATTGAATACCGACGGTTCGGTAAACACCGCCCATTCGCTGAACCCGGTGCCATGCATTCTGGTATCGGACAGCTACACGGAAATCGAAGAAGGCATACTTGCAGATGTAGCACCAACCCTTCTTCATATTATGGGTATATCCCCTGCTGAGGAAATGACCGGAAAAGTCCTTGTCAAATGAGCAGTATGCTGCAAATAGATGAAAAAGTCATTGGTCTGCCGCTATTACAGGAAAAATTCGTATGCGACCTTGACAAATGCCTTGGCGCCTGCTGCGTCCAGGGAGATGCCGGCGCCCCCCTTCTTCCTGAAGAGCTGCCCGTTCTGGAAAGCATTTTTTCTGTTCTGAAGCCCTATCTCCGGCCTGAATCGATCGATTCCATCAGGTCACAGGGAACCCATGTTATCGATGAGAATGACAGCGAGCCGGTCACTCCCCTGTTAAACGAAAAGGAGTGTGTGTATGCGATATTTGAGAATGGCATTGCCCGCTGTGCTATTGAAAAGGCATGGTCGGAAGGGAAAATTTCCTTCCGCAAGCCGGTTTCCTGCCACCTGTATCCCATCAGAATAAAGGAGTATGAAAATTTCACGGCTGTGAACTACGACCGATGGCCGGTCTGCCGTCCGGCCATTGCCAGGGGCGAGAAACTGAATGTGCCGGTATATGTGTTTTGCAGGGAATCGGTCATGCGCAGATTTGGAAGCGATTTTTACCGTCAGCTTGAAGTAGCCGCGGAAACCTTTGCAGCCTGTAACGGCGGATAGGCGGATTCTTTACAGGATCGGCCTTAAAGCAGCAGCAGAAACGATTGCATCATGCATCAAATAATAATTGCTTAATTCAAAATATGGATATCATGGAAAACATAACAGGTTACATATCAGAAAACAAGACCCGGTTTATAGATGAGCTCTTCGGACTTCTGCGCATCCCTTCGGTCAGCTCAAAAACCGAACATAAAAACGATATGCACTCAGCGGCAGAATACATAAAGAATTCAATTTTGCATGCCGGGGCAGATCATGCTGAAATTATTCCGACCGACGGCCACCCGGTTGTCTATGGTGAAAAAATCACCGACCCTTCCCTTCCGGTGGTGATGGTTTACGGTCATTATGATGTTCAGCCGGCCGAACCGCTTGAGCTATGGAAATCCCCCCCCTTTGAACCTGAGATACGTGATGATAAGATATGGGCAAGAGGAGCTGACGATGACAAGGGGCAGCTGTTCATGCATGTCAAGGCTTTTGAGTATATGGCAAAAACAGATTCTCTTCCCTGCAACATTAAATTCATGATCGAGGGAGAAGAGGAAATCGGTTCTCCGAGCATGGAAAAATTTTGCAGGGAAAATGCCGGCAAGCTCAAATGTGATGTCATACTGGTTTCAGATACAAGCATGATTGCCCGTGATGTGCCGTCAATTACCACAGGCCTGCGGGGACTCAGCTATCTTGAAGTGGAAGTTACCGGACCCAACAGGGACCTGCATTCGGGTTTGTACGGCGGGGCGGTAGCCAACCCGGTAAATATGCTTGCCAAAATGATAGCATCGCTGACCGATGAAAACAACCGTGTTACCATAAAGGGCTTTTATGATGATGTTGCTGAGGTTGACAGGGAGGAACGTGATGCCATGGCCCGTGCGCCATTCGACGAGGATTTATACAAAAAGGAAATCGATGTGGACGAGCTTGTCGGGGAAACCGGCTATTCAGCCATGGAACGCACAGGGATCCGTCCGTCGCTCGATGTAAACGGAATATGGGGAGGGTACACGGGGGAAGGTGCCAAAACAATTCTTCCTTCAAAGGCATATGCCAAGATATCAATGCGGCTTGTTCCCAACCAGGATTCAAAAACCATAGACGATTTATTTATCAAGCATTTCAATTCAATTGCGCCTCCCGGGGTAAAGGTAACAACCAGGGTACTGCATGGCGGAGAAGGATATGTTTCTCCGGTCGACCATCCTGCCTACCGCGCCGCCCACAAGGCTTACCATGACACTTTCGGAAAGGAGCCTGTGCCTTTCCGTAGCGGCGGCAGCATACCGATAATATCATTGTTTGAAAAAATTCTCGGGGCGAAATCTATTTTGATGGGCTTCGGCCTGGAAAGCGACGCCATTCACTCTCCAAACGAGAATTACCCCCTCTGGAATTTCTACAAGGGAATTGAGACTATACCGCTGTTCTATAAATATTATGTGGGAGAAATGAAATAATTCTTATTCATCCAAGGCCGGATTATTCTACGAACCAGTTCCCTTTCGGGAGAACTGGTTTTTTGTTTTTAATAACATCAATATGGAAACCCGGCTGAAAGAAAAATCCGATAATCGAAACAAAACATATTAAAAACTCGAATGACCTCCTATAAAATGGGGTATAAAACAAAAAAAATATAAAAAATTAGAATATTGCTATAAAAATATAGGGGTATTGTAAAAAAAAGTATATATTTGCATCATAAATCACCCTTTTATTAATTAATTCTTTTTTCACCTATGGGCACACTTCGATTCAACGCACTTGAAAAGGCTATTTCCCGGCAGCCGCTGGAGGTAAAATTTCCATCTCCGAAAACATCCGAATACTTTGCTACCAATGTGTTCAACAAACAAAGAATGCAGGAGTACCTGTCACAGGAAGCATTCGATAACGTGATGGAGTCGATCGACAAAGGCACGAAAATAGACAGGAGAGTTGCAAACCAGATATCATCCGGGATGAAGGCATGGGCCCTGGATAAAGGGGTTACCCATTACACTCACTGGTTTCATCCGCTTACCGGGTCGACTGCAGAAAAGCATGATGCTTTTTTTGAGCCCGCTACTGATGCCTATGTTATAGAGAATTTTGACGGAAGCAAGCTGGTCCAGCAGGAACCGGATGCTTCAAGCCTGCCAAGCGGTGGTATGCGCAACACATTTGAGGCGCGGGGATATACAGCCTGGGATCCGTCATCACCTGCCTTTGTAATGGGAACCACTCTGTGTATTCCCTCGGTATATGTGTCTTTCAAGGGAGATTCGCTTGATTACAAGACCCCCCTTCTGAAATCAATCGAGGCTGTTGATAAGGCGGCAGTCGAAATGTGCCAGTATTTTGACAAAAACGTGACCAAAGTGAATGTCGGTCTTGGTTGTGAACAGGAATACTTTCTCGTTGATGATGCCCTGTTCAATGCCAGACCTGACCTCAAGCTTACCGACCGTACCCTGATGGGACATTCTGCCGCCAAGGACCAGCAGCTGGCCGATCACTATTTCGGGTATATCCCAATGAGAGTTGCTTCCTTTATGCAGGATTTCGAAATTGAAGCGTACAAGCTTGGCATCCCCGTAAAGACGCGCCACAACGAGGTAGCGCCCAACCAGTACGAATGCGCGCCGGTTTATGAGGAAGTAAACCTTGCGGCCGACCATAACCAGCTTCTTATGACAATAATGAAGAGGGTGGCAAAAAAACATAATTTCAAAGTGCTTTTTCATGAAAAACCATACAAGGATGTAAACGGCTCGGGGAAGCACTGTAACTGGTCGCTTATTACAAACACAGGCGTAAACCTGTTTTCTCCGGGGAAAACCCCCAAGACAAACATGCTGTTCCTGGCCTTTTTCGTTTCGGTGATCAAGGGTGTGTATGAATACCAGGATTTGCTCAGATCCAGCATTGTGTCCCTGGGCAACGAATCAAGGCTTGGTGCTTCAGAGGCGCCGCCCTCAATAATGTCGGTTTTCCTGGGGGAAGAGGTAAACAGGATACTCGACGAAATAGAAACCCGGGTTTCGGGAAAAAAGATGAGCCCCAGCGAGAAAACCGAGCTTAAGCTGGATGTTGGCAAAATTCCTGAGATTTTGCCCGATAATACCGACAGGAACCGGACATCTCCGTTTGCTTTTACAGGGAACCGTTTTGAATTCAGGGCTGTAGGATCGGGGGCCAATGTTTCCTCCCCCATGATAGCGCTTAACACCATTGTGGCAAAACAGCTCAAGGAATTCAAAATAGAAGTCGACAAGCTTATTGAAACCGGCGTAAAAAAGGATGAAGCCATATTTCAGGTAATCAAGAAGTTTATTCTGGCCTCAAAGAAGGTAAGGTTTGACGGCAACAACTATTCAGATGAGTGGAAAAAAGAAGCGGAAAAAAGGGGGCTGACAAATGTAAATGATGTGCTGGAAGCTTTGTCGGCTATAGTATCTCCTGAAGTACGAGCTCTCTTTACTGAAATGAAGGTTTTTTCAGAACGTGAGCTGGAAGCCAGGCTTGAGATAGACTTTGAAAAGTATAACAAGAAGCTCCAGATAGAATCAAGGGTGCTGGGAGATCTGGCAATCAATCATATCCTTCCGACAGTCTACCGGTACCAGAACATCCTGATTGAAAACGTGAAAGGGCTTAAAGAGCTTTTCAATGGCGCCGACTATGAGAAACTCTCATCCACCCAGCTGGCAACTATCAAGGAAATTTCGAGTCGCGCGGCAATGGTCAACATCAAGGTCAACAATATGATCGATGAAAGGAGAAAAGCCAATGTCATTGAGGAAGTCGACATCAAAGCCAGGGAATACTCAGCAAAGGTTAAGCCCTACCTGGATGAGATCCGGTACCAGATCGATCACCTTGAAATGATTGTAGATGATGAGATGTGGCCGCTTCCAAAATACCGCGAACTCCTTTTCATCCGATGACGGTATCTGATGTGATGATGATTTAACCCTCAGTTTGTTGAGTTTTTTTTAATCTGAAAAAGCAACCGGGACAATATTATTGGTCCCGGTTTTGTTTTATTATCACAATTGGAACCGGGGCAGGATGGACAGGCGGCCCCGTTTGACAAGACATGGATAAATGGTTTTTGAATCATAATATTTATATTTTTACATAAAATATGCTGCCCAGATGAGGATCACCATCAGTCTTGTGTTTGTTGTTGCCGGGTTATTCATTTTTTCCGGTCTTCACTCCCAGACCCGCCGGATCGAAAAGGCCGAACGCGCTCTGGATGCCGGAGAGTATTATGAAGCCATAGATCTTTACAGGGATGCCTATTCCAGGGTCAAGGACAGGGATTTGAGGACTGAAATAACCTTTATCATTGCCAAATGCTACATGAAGGTGTCCGACGCCCGTCAATCCGAATCATGGTTCAGAAGGGCTGTTACCCGCAGCTACAGTAACCCCGAGGTTCACCGGTATTTCGGAGAAGCCCTGAAAATGAATGAAAAATACGAAGAAGCTCTTGAGCAGTTCCGAATTTACAAGGAACTGGTTCCTGACGATCCTCGTGGCGATATCGGCATAAAATCATGCGAACTGGCCATGCACTGGATGGAAAACCCCACTTCCTATCAAATCGAGGAAATGACCTTTTTTAATTCAAGACAAAGTGATTTTTCACCCGCATTTGCCAGTGGCGATCATTCACTCGTTTACTTTACTTCCTCAAGGGAAAATGACGGAAATGAGCTCCATGGTGCTACCGGCCAGTATTTCTCAAATATTTACGAAGCCCGCAGGGACAGGCAGGGCGAATGGAATTCTCCGGTTCCCGTAGCAGGGGTAAACTCCGAATTCGATGAGGGTACACCCTCCTTCAACCGCGAATACAGCGTAATGTATTTCACCAGCTGCAAAGCGGTGAGAAGAAGGACCAACGGATGCCAGATCTACTATGCCCAGCGCCAGGGCAACCAGTGGGGCAGACCCGAAGCAATCGAGCTGGCCCCTGACTCTCTCATATCAGCCCACCCTGCCATCTCGCCCGATGAGCTGACCCTGTACTTTGTTTCCGATATGCCGGGAGGCGAAGGGGGAAAGGACCTGTGGAAAGTTACACGCAACAGTCTCAGCTCCCCATGGAGTGATCCAATAAATCTTGGTCCGGAAATAAACACGCCGGGCGATGAGGTTTTCCCCTATGTGCGTGCAGATGGGACCCTTTATTTTTCCTCAAACGGTCATCCCGGCATGGGGGGGCTGGATATTTTCCGGGCTGCAGAAACGGACGATGGCGGCTGGAAAATCGAGAATATGGGATATCCGGTGAACTCACCGGCCGATGATTTCGGGATTGTATTTCAGGGCAGGGAGGAAAGGGGATTGTTCAGTTCCAACCGGGGCAGGCAAAGCGTTGACAATATATATTCCTTCTATCTTCCCCCGCTGACATTCAGTGTGGGCGGCAGAGTGCTGGATGTGGATACCGAAGAGATCATTCCCGGCTCGACCGTACGAATGGTAGGCAGCGACGGGACCATGCTCGATATGAATACCGGAGATAACGGCCTGTTCCGGTTTATGCTGCGGCCAGACGTGGAATATGTCCTGCTTGCTTCAAGAAGCGGATACCTTACTGACAAAAGGAGCATTTCTACCATCGGTCTCGCCGAGAGCAAGGATTTTTCAGTCGACATCGATATCAAATCCCATGAAAAACCAATTGAGCTGCCCGATATACTGTATGACTTCGCCAGGTGGGATTTGAGACCGGAATCAATGGTGGCTCTCGACGGACTCGTCGAGACTTTAAACAATAACCCGAATATCACCATTGAGCTGGCATCGCATACCGATGCAAGGGGTGGAGAGGCCCACAACCTCGAACTATCACAGAAACGCGCCCAGTCAGTCGTGAATTACCTTATTGAGAACGGGATAGCGGCCGACCGTCTGGTGGCCAGGGGATACGGCAAGTCAAGGCCGAGAACGGTAGATAATAAACTCTCAGGAACTTTTGAGTTCCTGCCTGAAGGCACTGTCCTGACCGAAGAGTTTATCGAATCGCTTCCTTATGAGGAAGAGAAGGAGGAAGCACACCAGATAAACCGGCGTACCGAGTTCGAGGTGATCTCTACAGACTACCAGGAAGAATAAGCTTTATCATTACCTGAAAGCCCGGGAGACCCGAATTGCCTCCCGGCGTGAATTGTCTTCAGGGACAATCTGACGCCCCACGGAACCCTATGCGGTTACCTTATCCAGCATCGCGGACCATTCCTTTGTGGTCCGGTTCTTCCAGTCACCCTTGTGGTAAAGGTAGCTCCCCAGGAGCGGAAGCACCGTGGTTGCCTCGGCGTATACCATTTGTTCATATACGGTATCAACTTTTCCCCAGGAAGAGGCCTCCTTCAGAGTTGAGCCGGAGCATGCTCCATCTCTTGGATCGGCCACTGTTATCTGAATTGCATATTTATGCATCTCCACTTCCTTGCCAAGAATTTCAGCGCAGATAACGGTGTCCTGTGCAAAGTTTTTCGGAACTCCGCCGCCAACCATAAACAGTCCGGTCGACGGGGCAGCCATCTTAATGCGGGTCAGCTCGAGAAAATCCTTTACCGAATCGATTGCGATATGCCTGCCGGGACTGTCCCACTGATGCTTTACAAGGCCGAACCCGGCGCTGCTGTCGGTAAAAGCGGGGCAAAATATCGGAACATTCTGTTCATAGCACACCTGCACCAGCGAATCCTTCTTTTTGGAGTTCCCAACCAGGAATTTCCCCATTTCCCTGATAAACTCCCTGGACGAATAAGCTCCCGGTTCCATCCGGTCGGCGATTTCCTTTATGGTGTGATCGCATGCCTGCAATTCTTCCTCGTCGATATAGGTGTCGTATATCCGGTCTATATAAAGTTCCCGGAGCTGCTTGTCATCGGCATGAGGGGAACCCTTGTAATGTTTAAAACCCAGTGCCTCGAAAAAATCCATATCCACAATTGACGCCCCGGAAGCAACTATAACATCTATCATGTTGCTTTTCACCATGTCGACGTATACCTGCATGCATCCCCCTGCACTTGTGCTGCCCGCCAGTGTCAGGATTACCGAACAGTCATCCTCCCTGAGCATCCGGGTGTATATGTCTGCTGCCGCCGCCGTATCGCGCGAGGTAAAGGACATGCCCCGCATAGTATCAATTACGGGTGTTGCGTCAAATGATTTTATATCCGCATGTTTAACGGGTTCCTTAAGGAAATCTTTTTTTTCCATCATTTCCGGTATTTATAATTTAAGTTTATTTTCAGTTTTATTTTTTTCCGGTCTGTTTTCTGTCCCTTCAGCGCGCCCCGCTTTAACCGGGCCGTGTATTCAAACAGGCATCTGTTTGCTGCAATCCGCGGTTCACCCGACCTTGGTTCAAGCCGGTTCGTATTTGCTGAACTTCATGCTCAGTATCCTGTATATCAGTTTTGCCGCCATGAAATCCGGAGCCTTGTTGGATTCCGAGGGACAAAGCTCCACTACATCAAACCCTACAACCCTCCTGGCTGCAATAACCTTTTCAATCAGCCCCAGGCACTGGTACCATCCCATCCCCCCGGGCTCGGGAGTGCCGGTGGAAGGCATTATCGCCGGGTCAAACACATCGAGATCGATGGTGATATATACGTTATCGGCAAGCAGGCCGACCGCCTGGTCCATCCACTTATCGCTGCCATGTATCTGATGGGCAAAGAATACCCTTTCCATATCCATTGCCGGCAATTCGCCCGAATCGGTAGCCCTGATACCCACCTGTACTATTGATGCAATCTCTTTTGCCCTGGCCATGACGCATGCATGATTATTTGCCGAGCCTTCATATTCATTCCTGAGATCGCTGTGTGCATCAAGCTGAAGCACTGAAAGCTGGGGGTAATGAGAAGCAAAGGCCTGAATGCTCCCGATTGAAACGGAGTGTTCGCCTCCGATCACCACAGGAAATTTTCCTTTGTCCAGAAAATGCCTGACCCTCTCTGCAACAGTCCCCACCATTTTCTCCGGACTTGAACGCTCCGTTATTGCGGGGGCAGTGAAAATTCCCCTGCGATAAACCTCGGTGCCTGTTTCTATATCGTAGAGCTCCATATTGGATGATGCCTCCATAATGGCATCCGGACCCTTGTCGGACCCTTTTATCCAGGTGCTGGTTCCATCATAGGGCACAGGCAGGATAGCTATCCCTGCAGAGTGCTCATTTGTAAATTCTTCCGGCAAGCCCCCGAAATCTGTCATAGCTTAATGTAATAGTGCTTATGTAAAATTCAAAAAATATATATTAATAGCCAAGAATTTTCAGCATGGACTTGTGGCTTTGTTCCTTTGCAAAAAGCTTGGTGGTTAATTCTCCATCCTCATCGATATCTATGATAATATGCTTGGGCGCCGGGATCAGGCAATGCTGAATTCCCCCGTATCCGCCAATGGATTCCTGGTAAGCGCCGGTATGGAACAAACCTATGTACTGGGTGCCTCCGTTTTTGATTTTTGGAAGAAATATGGCGTTTGCATGGGTTTCGGAATTATAGTAATCTTCGCTGTCGCAGGTCAGCCCACCGAGAAAAACCCTTTCATATTCTTCTTCCCAGTTGTTGACTGCCAGCAGAATAAACCTCTTGTTCAGCGCCCAGGTATCAGGCAATGTAGTCATGAACGAAGAGTCGATCATATTCCATACTTCACGATCATTCTGCCGTTTTTGTCCGAGAACGGAATAAAGGACCGCGCTGCTTTCTCCTACCGTATAGGATCCGAATTCGGTGAATATGTTTGGTTCGGGTACTTCGTTGCGCTCACAGATGTTTTTGATTTGGGCAATGATTTCTTCTGCCATATATTCATAATCATAATCGAACGACAATGAATTCTTAATTGGAAATCCTCCCTCTATATTCAGTGAATCCAGTTCCGGACATATCTTTTTCAATTCGCAATAAACATTGACGCATTTTGAGAGCTCGTTCCAGTAATATGCATTGTCGGCTATGCCTGTGTTTATGAAAAAGTGAAGCATTTTAAGCTCCAGGTTGGGGTTGGGTTTTATTTTTTCCTCGTAAAAGGAAACAATGTCATTGTACCGGATCCCGAGCCTGGATGTATAAAATTCGAATTTGGGCTCTTCCTCGGAGGCTATTCTGATGCCAACCTTGTATCGGGTGCTGACAAGCCTGTTAAGCTGATCCAGCTCGAACTTGTTGTCAAGCACGGGTATAGTGTTGGAAAAGCCGTTATTGATAAACGAGGCGATGTTTTCAATATACTGCGGCCGCTTGAAGCCGTTGCATACGATGTAAATGTCCTTGTTGACCTGGCCAGTATGATAAAGCTCCTCGATAATATTAAGGTCGAATGCCGATGAAGTTTCAAGATGAACCTCGTTTTCGAGCACTTTTTCCAATACGAACGAAAAATGAGAGCTCTTTGTGCAGTAACAATAATGATAATCCCCGTTGTAATCGGCTTTGGCAATTGCAACATTAAACCACTTCTTGGCCTGCTGTATCTGCTGGCTTATCTGCGGAAGATAGGTGATCTTAAGAGGGGTGCCGTATTGTTTGATAATATCCATTAAAGGAATATTGTTAAAATATAGCTCGTTATCCTCCACTTTAAATTCCTTCTGGGGAAATTCAAAAGTCTGTTCGATCAGGTCGATATATTTGTTCTTCATTTTTAGTGATGGTTATTTAAAAAGTCTGCAAATAAAATCAAATTATTCCATTAATCAATCCTTTTTTAAGAGGCATTTGTATAAATGTTTTGCATGATTGTGGCGATAATTTTAAGTGCATCTAACTTATGTTTACAGATTCAGATAAATGCGGATAATCCGGATCGGGAAAAAATAAACAAAGCAAGTCGGTCGGATATTGTGCAAGAAAACTAAATTACATAAATTATTTTAAACTTTCCATGGTCTGTCAGGATATATTAATTATTACAGTACATCCGCCCTGTCACGGTCTTCCCGCATCGCATTTAATGTCCGGTCTATTTAGTATCTTTACACTTCCGGCTCCGAATGTCTAATACCGGCATGATAGAAAAAAACACTGCATTCCGGTACTGTCAAATTTGAATCAGCTTTTATGAATGAAGATACCACCATTGTTCTCAGAAATTTAATTCTGAAGGATTATGAAGATATAGCCGAGGCAATGAAAGTTGCCTATGCCGGCATGGAAGATACAATATGGAAATATTCCCAGCTGAAAAAGCTTCTGAGTATCTTTCCCGAAGGGCAGATATGTATTGAGGTAAACGGCAAGGTAGTAGCCTGCGCCCTTTCGATAATCGTTGATTACAGCGAGTTTGGCGATTCCCACACATACCGGCAGATTACCGGCGATGAGAAATTTACGACCCATGATCCGGAAGGCGATGTCCTTTACGGCGTTGATGTTTTTGTGCACCCCGATTACAGGAACATGCGGCTTGGGCGCCGGCTTTATGACGCCCGCAAGGAGCTGTGCGAAAACCTTAATCTCCGCGCCATTGTCGCCGGCGGCCGGATCCCCGGCTACCAGGATTATGCCGAAGATTACACTCCCAAACAGTATATTGAAAAAGTCGAGAACAGGGAAATCTATGACCCGATCCTTACTTTCCAGATATCGAACAGTTTCCGTGTAAAAAAGATATTGCGCAATTATCTGCCCAGCGACTCTGAATCCAAAACATTTGCTACGCTGCTGGAGTGGAACAATGTCTATTACGAGGAGAAAGAAAAAATCATAGGCAGAAAAAAATCGGTTGTAAGGCTCGGACTTGTGCAGTGGCAGATGAGACACCTTCACTCTGTAGATGCCCTGACCGAGCAGATGGAGTTTTTTATTGATGCCGTCAGTGACTACCAGAGCGATTTCATTCTCTTTCCCGAGTTTTTCAATGCGCCCCTGATGGCAAAATACAATCACCTTTCCGAGTATGATGCGATGAGGGCGCTGGCTAATTATACCGAGCCCATAAGAAGGAAATGCGTGGAATTTGCCATATCATACAATGTGAACATAATCTGCGGAAGCCTTCCCCTGTTTTATGACGAGAAACTCTTCAACGTTGCGTATCTGTGCCGGAGGGACGGTTCCTGGGATATGCAGTACAAAATCCATATCACATCGAGCGAGCTCACCAGCTGGGGTTTTACCGGGGGAGACAATATAAAGGTATTCGACACCGATTCGGGCAGGATCGGGATACTGATATGTTACGATGTGGAATTTCCCGAGCTTGGCCGGATAATGGCTGAGCAGGGCATGGAAATTCTGTTTGTTCCTTTTGTTACCGACACCCAGAACGGGTATAACAGGGTAAGATACTGTTCACGTGCCCGTGCCATCGAAAACGAATGCTATGTTGCCATTGCCGGCGGGGTGGGCAATCTTCCCAGGGTGAACAACATGGATATCCAGTATGCGCAGTCGGCCGTCTTTTCTCCCTCCGATTTTGCTTTTCCCACCACCGCCATTGTAAGCGAAGCCACTCCCAATACTGAAATGACGGTAATAGCCGACGTCAACCTCGATCTTCTCAAGGAATTGCACAATAATGGCTCGGTAAGGAACCTTCAGGACCGCAGGCCCGATCTTTATACCCTGAAATGGAAGAAAAAGGCCCGTAGCGCGAAAATGGTCAATCAAGCAAAATCAGAATAGCATGTCATCCGATTCAATATACAATAAACGTGGCGTATCTGCGACAAAGGAAGATGTGCACGCCGCCATAAAAAAAACTGGCAAAGGGCTCTTTCCCCGGGCCTTTTGCAAGATCATCCCCGATATACTGGGGGGAGATGATAAGTATTGTAACGTGATGCATGCCGACGGGGCCGGAACCAAGTCATCTCTCGCTTATATTTACTGGAAGGAAACCGGCGATTTGTCGGTCTGGAAGGGCATAGCCCGGGATGCAATTGTAATGAACCTGGATGACCTGCTATGCGTGGGAGCCACAGACAATATAATCCTTTCATCAACAATCGGCCGAAACAAAAACAATATTCCCGGTGAAGTAATCGCAGCAATAATTGAAGGA
>SKQJ01000075.1 GCA_007119075.1 Bacteroidales bacterium
CCATGATCTGCAGGGAGGAGATATAAGGATTTATGATCTGAGCGGTAAATTGGTTTATCACAGGTCATTTTATTCTTCACGGTCAGACGTAATATCTATAGGCCTGGACAATCTTAAAAATGGGACCTATATTCTGGAAATATCTTCCGGTTCACTTGTAGAAAGGATGTTGTTCCTGAAGCAAAAGGACAGGGGCTAACCTTCCCTTGTGTCCGCGCACGGAGAACGTTCATAGACCAGGAGAGAAATTGAGCTACTTCCTGATAAACCGGGCAATTGCCATGTCTCCATTCTTATTGCTGAAACGAATCAGGTAAATTCCGCTCTCAAGAGAACCGGTATAAAGCAAATGTTCCGGACCTTCTGTTTTAGCTTGGTAAACCTTCCGCCCCATCATGTTGAAAACCGAAATATAGTTGGTGCCTTCAATATTTTTAATTACAATGTAATCGGTTGCAGGATTCGGGTACAGCTCCGGATGCAGCCCCTGCCGAGGGATGTCAGTGCTGCTTATCGGCGATTTGATCACGGTTACATGACACGTGTCTCTGTATTCTCCATCCAGTGAGGTTGCAACAAGAAAAGTTTCTCCCTCGTTAACCCCGGTTACTGCCCCGGCCTGGGTTATTGTGGCTACACCCGGATTGCCGGTATTCCAGAAAATGATGTTAACCGTAGAATTTGCAGGTATAAGGCTTGCACTTATTTCAGCCGTTTCACCCTCGGTTAGCTCAAGAATATTTTTGCCGGCCGTAATTCCTGCAACCCTTACAGGTTCCAGCCCTTCCGAGACCACGTCTGTAAAGTTCGCTGTGAGCAGGCTGCCGTTGTTATGTGAAGTGGCGGCCAGACCTATAAGAACGGTATCCGGCATAGTGAGGGTGAACTGATAAAAAGAATTCCAAACAATGCCATCGGCCGATTTATACGCGTTAATTACATTACCCCGGCGGGCAATCTTAACCCAGTAGGGAGCTGTAGGCCCTTCTATTCCCGAGGGCACATTCATTGAAATTCCCCTGGTGGACGACCTGAACTGGCATACTATCCCGTTGGTGCCGGTCACAAAAACAGAAGCGTGAGCCGATTCCGGCGAGCTGGTTTCGCGTATCATGACACCAACCTTGGACCAGTTGTCTGTTAAATTGAAACCCTCCACCCTGGCAGATATCTGACCATCACCGGCAAGGGGTTTGTATATATAGTGGAACTGATCCGTATTCCCCCATATATCTGTTCCGCTTGCATTTACAACAAACTCATGGTTGACTGCACAGATATCAGCACTGCCTTTTATACCCACCGGGCCAATATCGTGGTTCACCCAGCTTGTCGGAACGACCACCCTGATATCCAGGGTGTCTGACAGATCTCCGCTTATTGCCGTCACCCTGACTGAGCCGGGTGCATTCCCGGCAATATATCTGCCATATTCATCAATGGTTCCTTCGCCGGTAAATATCTTCCATTCCGCATCTGCATCCATCTCATAGTCAAACTGATCATTGGCCTTCATATGAAGTTGTAATTCATGACCGGTATAAACCAGATGATTTCTGGGATGGATCTGCAGCCCGGCAAGTTCGGGAGAATAAACATACACTGATACAGTATCGGCAATTTCTCCATGCATTGCAACAATATCAAACTGCCCTGCTGATTCAGGGTAAAACACCCCATCGGGAGATATAGTGCCCCCGTCCGGAACAAACCATGAAACAGATGCATCAATGGAATAATTGAACTGATCGTATGATTTCCAGAAAAATTGCAATGAATCAGAAGTCCTGATTGTGCCGGTACGTGGAAAAATCGCAAGAGAATCAACAACCGGGGCATAAACATATACCAGGGGTGAATTGGAAGATCTGACACTGTCACCCGTTACTGTGATTGCTGCCGCTGATATTTCCCAGGCGCCTTCACAGGCTGTCGACCAGCTGAAATTATAGGGCGAAGAGCTGCTTTCACCAATCCTGGTGTTTCCTGCAAAAAACTCAACCTTTTCAATACTCTCGTTGAGGCGGTAATCTGTGGCAAGAGTTATTTCCTGACCGGGCAGATGCCGGGAATATGGCAGCGGACTGTCAATCAATATGTACCCTTTGTTCCGGCAATCTCCCGACTTGCAAATACGGTACAGGATGTTTTTGCCAAATCCATCCTCCTCCACGAAAAGCAATATCTCTCCGTTGTTTCTCTCAAAGGCAACGGCAGGGTTTGGTATATCGATCCAGCCGACCCTTTCCGGCCCGCCAATAGTTTCCGTGGGAATTATGGCTCCCTGATATTCTCCGGTGGAAGATCTGTAGACAGATATTTCACCGCGCATCCTGTCACCTTCATAGCCCTGCTCTAAATAGTAAGGCCCCCTGATAAACCAAATAATGAAAAGTTTGTCGCCGGCAACCGTGAAATCTTTCGCGAAGACCCTGGAGGCAATATTGGAGGCAGGGGTAATATCATAGGAAAGAATGATCGGGTAACCTTCCGTTAAAGCCTTGCTGGCTGTAAAATTTTCAAACCTGTATACGGCCCTTCCCAGAATGCCCCATTCATCTCCGGTTTGGGGGTGGGTAGCGGTGTAGCACCCCAGATATATAATATCTTTTTTTTCATCATAAATTATCCGGTTAATGCTCCTGATATTGCTATCCGTTTCAAAAACCTGACTCTTTTGATGAACCGGGGCTCCCTGTTCATCAAACTCGCCCGTAAATGACCATCTTTCTACTTTATTGCCGTCTACGGTCCAGTAATCCCCGTTGTAATCTATCCACCAGCTGAAACTGTTGGGCAGTGTTTTAACGTGGTAGCATATCTGTCCGTTATCTTCGAACCGGAAAACATTGATCTGGCTGTACATGCCCTTTACAAACATGAACTTTATACCCTTGAGATAGCGGATAAAAGGGGATGTAAGTCCATGATTATGTCCGGCCTTTATCTCCTCGAACAGCCGGGGGTCATCGGGATACTTTACCGGATCAACGGTATAGCCATGCAGCCTCCATTCGGCCCCGTTGTCTTTGGAATAGTCCATCCTGAAATGTTCGCTGACTCCGTATGTATCTATTCCGTCAGAATAGGGATCAACATCCATTGCATCGACAAAAAACAGTCCGAAAAGCTCCCAGTCAAGCATCCACCGACCAGCTTCATTCTTGTCAAATGCCCTCAATACAGTGCCGTTCTGGCTGGTGGAAATAAAGATCCTTCCCCTTTCATCCATGCCGCACCCCGTCATGCCCCATAGCTTATAGGGATGATAGATGCCACGCGGGTAAACGCCGGCTGGATAACTATCTCCCACACTGTAAGCAATTTCAAGATGTGCCCCAATACCGCCTTCGGCGCCAAATGTCTCAACCAGCTCGGGATCATTGCTTACATCGAAAAAAAGCAGCTGCTGGCGGGGACCGTCATCCGTAACCATAAGCCTGTTATCATTGTCTACCGCCAGGGAAGTAGGCTTTGCCGCATCTGTGATTAATTTGCCATACGGACCCTTTATAACCGAATCGGAAATTGACCAGGTATGTCCGTTAATCACGGCAGAGCGGCCGTCCATGGCAACGGCACGATTCCCTATCACATCCCCGTCCTTGTAAATCCCGTTTCTTCTGCCTCCTTCGTCCCAGTGACTATTGGTATAAACTGTTCCGTCAGGATCCACGCGGATCTCATTGATATAGTTTTGCACCCATTTATTATTCGCGCGCCCAAATGAGTTGCCAACCCAGGAAGTCTCATAGTTGCTTATTACTCCCTGGCCAAATGCCGGGATTATCACGGTGACCGGAAGTGAAAATGCAAGCAGAAATGCAAGGATGGATGCTTTTACGATTGTTTTCATTTCAGATGTTTTTATAGTCATATTTTGAAGCAATCAGTCTTATGCAGCAATCAATCCGGCGAATTCTACCATATAACAGGATTTCCGGTCGTTGATATATCAAGGCGTTCCATAATAAGGGTTTTCCCATGTCCGGTCATAATGCCAGGCTCATCCTTGTTATGAAAAATACTGGTGTTTGTAAAATTCACGGAGTTGAAATTTGAAATATTGAAAAATGCCGGGGTATATATTTCTGCTCCCTCGAAAACCATTTTACATAAGCCGGGCTCTTCCCTGGATGCAAAAGTTGAATTCATAACTGTCAGATCAAACATGAAGCCTTCATCACCCACTATAAAGAAAGCCCTGCCCAGGTTCGTGGCAGTAATATTGTCGAACCGTACCGATGACATAGGCTGGCCGGTTTGCCATAAACCGTTCTTGTAGTTATACTGAAAAAGAAAATCTACATTATCAACCACGACATTATTGATATTCCAGTTCCCGCTTATGATCTCAGGATTATCATCAGGAGGAGAGAAATGAATGAAGGCAGACAACATGTTATACCGGTTGCTTATCTGGTGTTTATATTCAGCAGGGCCCCAAATTGTACAATTCTCAACAGTCAGGTCAAGACATCCAATTCTGAAGCCATGGCATGCGCTATTTATTTTTGTGCTGGTAACTGTCATCGACCTGTTGTCACTTCCGGCAATCGCATCGTCGCCCGTCCGGAAATCACACCGGTCAACAAGAATATCAGCACAGAACCTGAGATGTAAACCATCATGTCCGCCACGGATAGCTACATCCTCTACAAGTATTCCCTTACAGTTCCTTAGATTGATAGCGTAGTTTCCTGAATTTATTATTGTAATGCCTTTGAACCGGATATTGGTGCTGTTCCTGATCCTGATCAAGTGAGGTCCCCTGAAATTCTCTTCTCCATGCGGGTTTCTGCAATCAACACCATCTATCGTTCCATATCCATATATTGCAACATTATCCAGGTCATACCCTGATATTAAAGCATCACTTCGTTTCCCCGTCCCGTAATCCAGGTAATTTTCACTGCCCATGAGAGTGGATTCCTCATCCAGGTACAGGCTTACGTTGCTTCGAAGGGTGAGCGCTTTGGTGAGGTACAATCCACGGCCAAGTTTGACTGTGCCTCCGCCCCGTGCAAAACAGGAATCAATTGCATGCTGTATTGCACTTGTCGCGAAAATGCCCTCCGCGGGCACTTCCACTTTAATCACGATTTTATCGCTTCCCGGATGGCTTTCTTCTGATTTGAAACCGGCAAGAAAATGAAGCAGTATTAAGATAAGCTGAACAATCACCATATATCAAATTTTTAGATTAATAAGAGACTGGCACCAGGAAAGAACAGGAAGCGAATTGCCAGATTGAAAGGACTGCTCAGCAAAAATACCAAATCATTGCCGCCCGGGTTTCAATCATGAACCTGAAAGCAGGTTTAAATGATACATGAGCCAGGACCCGTATCTTCTTTGCGGGCATTTTGTTCCGAAATCTTATAAAAAGTGTACAATTGATCCAAATGGAACATATGAGCCTGTCTTGTGCAACATTTCATAATTATGGTCACGAAGGTCCTGGGCTATATTTGCTAAGGATGGAATGTGGTCTTATTTCTGTCATCAGGAGAGCATTGATCGGGAATTAATAATCATTTCATATTTATCCTTATGAAGCATAATTTCTCAACAGGAAAAAAAATCAAAGGAATGCTGGTTGCCTGTGTTTTTCTGATCATGGCAACATTTCTGCTCCCGGAAAATTCTTTAGCCGGCAGCACAACAAAACCGGAAGATTCCAATATCCTTTCCCAGGAGAGGACAATCAGCGGCAGGGTTACAGACTCTGAAACACAGGAACCGCTGGCGGGAGTCACAATTTTTGAGATTGGTACGACAAATGGCACGGCTACAAGCCCCGACGGTGAATTTATCCTGACTGTTTCCGGGCCGCAATCTCAGCTGCGGATCAGCTATATCGGTTATCTCACAGAAGTCGTCACCGTGGGAGATCAGACTGTTTTAAATATCCGGATGACTGAGGACCTGAAGGCCATTGATGAGGTCGTGGTTGTAGGTTATGGTGTTCAGCGAAAGAGCGATCTGACCGGATCTGTTGCATCTGTCAATACAGAAGAAATGCAAAGGCTGT
This sequence comes from Bacteroidales bacterium, assembly GCA_007119075.1. Classification (GTDB taxonomy): domain Bacteria; phylum Bacteroidota; class Bacteroidia; order Bacteroidales; family PUMT01; genus PXAP01. Next base: position 6,035 of record SKQJ01000075.1, read on the forward strand.
CTGTCCCATCCCTTGCTGAAGGACTTCAGGGCAGGGCATCAGGGGTATTTGCCACCCGCAGCAGCGGAGCCCCTGGTTCGGGAGCATCTATCTTCATTCGCGGACCGGGTTCTGTAAATAATACAGAGCCATTATGGGTCATTGACGGCCTGCCGTCCCATCCCGGGAATCACCTTGATCTGGCAAACATTGAATCAATAGAGATACTGAAAGATGCTTCCGCTGCGGCCATATATGGCGCCAGGGCAGCAAATGGTGTTATCCTGGTAACAACCAAACGCGGCGCAGAGGGGAAGCCAAAGTTCAATTTCAACGCCACTTACGGTATTTCACAGCCGCTGAATTTGCCTGACCTGGTTGACTCAAGATCTTTTGCACAGTTGAGATATGAGAGTTACAGAAACGGGAATTTTGCACCCGGACTGGCACAGGTCTATACTGATATAGCACTTGATCCCAATGCTGCAATATCTACGGATACCGACTGGATGGATGTCTTGTACCGGAACGGGGCGACACATAACTATGTTCTCGATTTTTCGGGAGGCAGCGAAAATTCCAATTTTTATACTGCGCTGGGATATTTCAGGGAGGATGGAACTTTTATAAATACCAGTTTTGAAAGGTTCAGCATAACCCTTAATTCCGATCATCAAATGGCAAGGTGGTTTTCTGCAGGCCAATCGCTTACGCTTTCGCAAACCAGAACCGAGCGTCAGCATATGAATCAGTTCGCTGCATTGCGGGTCAATCCCTTTATGGAAGTTTTCCTTGAAGATGACGAAGTGGATCATCCCTATACTCCCTATGGCTGGCTGGGAGACGGCTACGGGTTCGTCGGACCTAACCTTCTTGGCATCCAGCAGATCCACGATCAGATGGATACCTGGTACAGGACCCGCGGCAACATCTATATGAATATCCGGCCCCTGGAGGGCTTGAACTGGCGCACCACCCTCGGGGGCGCAATTGAGATGGGGAATAATTATCACTATACCGAAAGATATGATCTTGGCCATACCCTGAGCCGCGATGTCGATCAGCTATCGATAAACAGGAGGGATGTTTTCAGTTATACTGGCAACACTGTACTTAATTATCAGTTCTCGGCCGGCAACCACTCTGTTGAGTTAATGGCAGGAGCAGAGGTGCAAAGCTCAAGGGGAGATAATTTCAACCTTTCAGGCCAGGATTTTCGTGACGGGTTGATAATATTCAATCAGTCTGATCTTCTGACGCGAAACCTTGAGGGAAACAAGATGGATCCCACCCGCTGGTCGTCTCAGTTCAGCAGGGTAAACTATGTTTTTGACGAGAGGTACATGCTAACATTCAATATCCGCCGTGACGGATCGTCGGTATTTCCCCCGGGCAGACGGTTCGGGGTTTTTCCTTCATTTTCTGTTGGGTGGCGTGTTACAAAAGAGCCTTTTGCCTCTTCCCTCGCCGATATAATGGACCTCAAGATACGTGCGGGCTACGGTAGCGTAGGGAACGCCTCAGTAGCACCTTTTATGTATTATTCCCAGTATTCCGGAAATAACATATATTATGTATTCGGCAACAACCTGTTGACCGGTATTATCCCGTCTGTATTCGGTGCCGGGGATATCAGGTGGGAGAGCATAACTACTTCCAATCTGGGGATCGATCTGTATATGCTGGACTTCCGGTTAAACATCACCAATGACGTTTATATCAGGGATACCAGGGATATGCTTATACACGTCGATTTGCCGCCCAGCGCGGGGATGGGCCTTAATGCCAACACCCTTATCAATGCAGGCAATATAAGAAACGTGGGAAATGATCTGAGTATTCAATACCGGGATAATTTAGGGAGATTTCAATATAGCCTTGGGGGCAATTTTACCTGGAACAGGCACCAGGTCCGCGACCTGGTGGACCAGCAGATCAATATGGGAGAATTAAGGCAGTTTACAACAGTCGCAGGCGAGCCAATGAGTCTTTATGAAGGTTATATAGTTGATGGAATATGGCAGGAAGATGAAATTGATGAGATTATCGATTATCTGATCAGAAACAGAAAGTTGTCAAATCCGGATGCATATAATACTTCCAGATACACAGCCCCCGGTGATTTCAGGTTCAGGGATATTAACGGAGATGGTTTGATCAATGATGATGACCGGGTGAAAATAGGCAATCCCTGGCCCAGATTCGTATATGGCTTTAATCTTGGTTTTGAAACAAGGGGATTTGACTTTTATACTTTCTTTCAGGGCGTCTACGGGAATGATCTTTACCACCTTAACAAACGGGTGACCAATAACCTGACCGGAGATTACAGTTTTACCTACAATGCGTTCAACAGGTGGACACCCGAGAACCCGGATACAGACGAGCCTCGTATTGTATATGCCGATCCAAATGCAAACCTTACTACCTCCAGTTCATATTTTGTAGAAAGGGGCTCCTATCTACGCCTGAAAAACATGCAGATAGGCTATTCGTTGCCGGCAAGATATCAGTCCAGGCTTGAGGTTGACAGGATCAGGGTTTTCCTTAGCGGACAGAATTTATTGACATTCACCAATTACACCGGAATAGATCCCGAGATAAGCACAGGAGGCAATACCAACCGCAATCTGGACCAGGGCATGTACCCCCAGTCCAGGGTTTACCAGTTCGGGGTTCAATTTACTTTTTAAACAATAAGGATTATGAGAATGAAAATATCAATTCTATCGCTTCTTGTCTTTGCCATTGCAATCTTTATTTCAGGGTGCCAGGAAGACTTTCTGGAATTGGACAATCCCAACCGGGTTACAGATGTTCAAATTCAGTCACCATCCGGAATGAGGCAGCTGGAAGTGGGTATGTACAGGAGAGTTGCCGATGCCTACAATTATTTCTGGCAGCTTTATATGAGTCATCTTCCCGGAGAATACGAGATGAAGGAGACTACCGGAGAAGGTCCTTATCATCAACAGGTCTGGAATCTGAATATGGCGCCGACCAATCCTTTTAACGGGTGGCTTTACAGTGATTACTACGGATCTCTGGCAATAGCCAACCGGGTCATTGAATACATGGAATCCGGGGCCGGAACGGTCAGGGATCTTCCTGAAAGGGAATTCGATCTGATCCTGGGAGGAGCCTATTTTATGCGCGCATTCAACCACTTTTACCTTCTCCATTCATGGGGCAGGCCCTTTGACGATGATGACCGGTATGGCATCATATTGCACACCTCCATAGTATCTGAACGGGCCCATTTTGAAAAATCCAGGTCCAGGCCTTCTGAAGTGTATGCCCGGATAGAAGAAGACCTCAAAGCTGCAGAAGAGATATTGCTGCTTTCATCCCAGCTGACTCCGGATGAACTGGGAAGACCTGCCCGCGGAGCGGCAACAGCTTTTCTGGGGAAAGTCTATGTTTTTCAAAAAAGATGGGACGAAGCTGTTACTAAGTTCGGCCAGTTCATCGATGAAAACCCTGATAAATACCTGTTGCCCTATTATGGAGATAATTTTCACGGAGAGTACGAGAACGGGCCCGAATCCGTATACGAGATACAGTTCGCCGATCTTACTGCAACCAACCGGTGGCAGGGCGGGGGGAGCGGCAACCATTACCAGATATATACCGGCGGGCATGGCATGGGACGTGATAATTTCGGGGTGAACCCGGCTCTGATGAGAAGGGAGGATGATGAGGATGCGATTCCCGGTGACATAAGGAATTTTGATGTGAGGGATATCCGTTTTTCGGAGACGGTATACTCCGCCGGACCAACACGCACATATGTGTTCCATGGTGATACCATACAGATAAGAGATACTTTGTTCTTTTTGAACCCTCCGGTGCGCGTAAGGAGAAGCGCCAAGCATACATACACGCCAAAAAAATATATCAGCAACAAAAGAAGCGCCTCTAATGCCGGAGGAATGGCTACTGATGTATCATACGAAAACCAGGTAGTTATGAGAGTTGCCGAAGTGTACATGCTATATGCAGAAGCGCTTGCTAACAAGGGTGACATAGCCGGGGCCAGCAACTGGCTTAATAAAGTCATCCGGAGGGCGAGGGGGTATCGTGTCGATGAATCAACGCCTTATGATTACACGGGAAATAATTTTGAGGAGTTTATGGAATTGCTCATGGAAGAAAAAAGAAAGGAGTTTATCGGTGAGCAGATCCGCTGGTATGATGTGATAAGATGGGATATCGCGGAAAGTGAGATTGCAAGGGTGCCTGACAGGGTTGCATGGGTTGACCGCGCAGCCTGTTTTCCGATCCCACTGCGTGAAATATCCAATAATCCCAACATGGTACAGAATCCAGGGTATTAATTGATTATGATCAACCCATATACATACGATTCATCTCAATCTGATTTATTAATTAAAAAGCAAAAAGGAGGTATGTTATTCATTTTCTTTCATGATCAGCCAATTAATGTTTAATTAAATCAATCTATTATGAAAAGAACATTTATACTATTAATTGCAATTATCGCTTCAGTGTCTTTTGGTTTTGCGCAGGAAGACCCTGAACTGAGGCCATCTACCGACCCGGACTTTGAAAGGGCCACAATGACTATCCGTCCGATATGGGACTGGGAAGGAGAGATTGTCATAGATGGCAGGGATGATGAGGGTTTCTGGGACCAGATAGAGGCCATGGACCTGGTATTTGATGTTTCGGATGCCTGGTGGTCTGAGGCCTCTGAACCAATCGACCCGGAAATCAAGGAGTCGGGGGACTATCATCTGACATGGAAGATTACCATGGACGAGGAATTCTTTTATATTTTCTGCGATGTTATCGATGATGAGCTTGTTTCAAGAAGCATGGTTACCGGGGAGGATGAATGGCTGAATGATAACATTGAGCTGTTTTTTCTGTTTGCGGATGAGTCGGTAGTGATGCCCGACTGGGCACTTGGAGAAGCAAGCCAGGTTCGTGTCTTCATAGACACCGATGACCGGACTGCAGATACGCTTACTGCCGCTGGCTGGGCCGGTGGCATGATTGACGATCCGTATCAGCCCATGGGTTACATGGCCAGGACTGCAGTTAAAGATGACGGGACAGGTTACACCGTTGAAGCAAGGATACCTCTGGGTCTTATTGTTCCCACCAACGAGGCGGGCGAATTCGGTTACTATGATGATGATGATAACTGGATCCCTATCGTAATCAGGGAACTGGAGCCATTTCAATTTGATATCCAGGCTGCCGATCGTGATGATCCTGCAGAGGAAGCAGGCAGGAAATACCTGCACCAGTGGTCGGCCAACTGGAACCGCAACTGGGGCTTTACAGAAGGTTATGGCATTGTGACGCCAGGCGATCCCATCGTTACAGAGGATCCCGGCGATCCGGGCGATCCGGGTGATCCGGGTGAAATGCCTGAAGAAGCAAGGCCAACAGAAGATCCTAACTGGGCGAGAGCCGAGAAAGTGATTCGCCCGATCTGGGACTGGGAAGGAGAGATCATTATAGATGGCAGGGCTGATGAAGATTTCTGGGCCTCCATTGAACCAAACGAACTGGTTTTCGATGTAACACATGCCTGGTGGGCAAACGATGCCGAACCAATCGACCCTGCAATCAGGGAGTCGGGCGATTACCATGTGACATGGAAAGTAACCATGGACGAGGAATTCTTTTATATATTCTGCGATATTATTGATGATGAGCTTGTTCCACGCAGCATGGTTACCGGGGAAGATGAATGGCTGAATGATAACCTGGAACTGTTTTTCCTGTTTGCGGACCGGGAAGTTGTAATGCCTGACTGGGCTCTTGGAGAAGCAAGCCAGGTTCGTATCTTCATAGAAACCGATGAGCAGACTGCAGATACACTTACTGCCGCAGGCTGGGCCGGTGGCATGATTGACGATCCATATCAGCCCATGGGCTACATGGCCAGGACCGCGATGAAGGATGACGGCACGGGTTATACAGTCGAGGCCAGGATACCATTGGGTCTTATTATCCCGACCAATGCGGCAGGTGAATTCGGTTATTTTGATGATGATGATAACTGGGTGGAGATTAACATAAGAGAGCTGGATTATTTTCAGTTTGATATTCAGACGGCCGATCGCGATGATCCTGCGGACGAAGCAGGCAGGAAATACCTGCACCAGTGGTCTGCCAACTGGAACCGGAACTGGGGCTTTACGGAGGGCTATGGTATTCTGACACTCGGTGAGCCTATTCTTACCAGCGTCCGTGAGGTATTCACCAGCAAAATGAAAATTTACCCCAATCCAGCCACCGACCATATTACAGTGGATAACCTGGAAGGCCGGAACCAGGTGAGGATATTTAACCTGCTTGGGCAGGAAGTTTACAGTATTTCGGCAAACACACCCACAATCGTCATTGATGTAAATTCGTTCAACAATGGCATTTATTTACTGAGGGTTACAAATGACCAGGGCAGCAGCTATGTTGAAAAATTCATAAAAAGGTAGGTTTAGGTTAGATTCATGCGAATAAATTAAGCTGCCTTTGGGCAGCTTAATTTATTCTAAACCTTATATAGGTGAAAATAATAAAGAACATTTTTATTCCTGTTGCAATTTCGCTGCTGCTTTTGGGAATTATCGAAATGGCATTGCGAGTGTCCGGTTATGGCAGCCCCTCCGGTTTTTGGGTTGAGCAGGAGACCGGCGGTGAAAAAGTATTGAGCAACAACATATTCTATACGGAAAGATTTTTTTCTCCCCGGCTTATACGGACTCCCGTTCCTCAGAATATACCCCGGGAACGGAAGGAAAATACAATAAGAATTGCAATTGCAGGCGAATCGGCGGCCATTGGCGATCCTGATTACTCATTCGGTTTCGGGCGCATAATGAAAATAATGCTTGAAGATAATCATCCGGATATTGATTTCGAGATTGTCAATACCTCGGTTACTGCAATCAATTCCCATGTTATCCTGCCCATTGCCAAAGAAACAAATAGAAAATTCAAACCGGATGTTTTCCTTATTTATATGGGAAACAATGAAGTAATAGGGCCTTATGGACCAAATTCGACTTTTTCCGGTCATTCTTCAAAAAGGGGTTTCATTAAATTCAATATTGCCATTAATTCCACGAAATTGGGAATGCTTGCAAGGAACATTGGATTTTCGATATCAGGAAAACAGCTTCCGGAACAATGGGATGGCATGGAAATGTTCCTTAATTATAAAGTAGAACATGGTGATCAAAGGATAGAGACCATATATAATAATTTTGGTAAAAATCTAAATGAGATAATCAGGTCTGTTTCCGGAAACTCAAAGGTAATTATCAGCACGGTAGCTGTAAATCTTCGTGATTGTTCACCTTTTTACTCTATTCAAACTGCCCCTGACACCGCCTTTAATTATCATAATGAACTGGCCCGTTCATTATCGGAAAACGGATTTTTGAAGGGCGCTCTTGATCATCTGGAGAAAGCGCTCCATATAGACAATCACCATGCCGGGGCTCATTATGCCCGTGCAGAGATCCTTTACGGCCTCGGCAGGTACGAAGAAGCTTATAAACATTACGTCCGGTCTCTTGATCTGGATGCGCTTAAATTCAGGGCGGACAGCAGGATCAATGAAAAGATAAGGGATATTGCCGGTTCGCAAAGATCGGATAATGTTTCCCTTGTTGATATCGCTGAGATAGTGAAGGATTATGCAGTCAATGGCATTGCCGGTTCAGAATTGTTTCTGGAACATGTCCATTTTACTTTTTTGGGCAATTATATTCTGGCAGATCATTTTGTAAGAAAAATTGAAGAGGAGCTCGGGCTTCCCGACACAAATGAAAGGGGAGGTTCGCCCGGAGACATCGGGTATTACAAGAAAAGGCTGGCATATACTCCTTATGAGGCCTATAATATTTACCGGGAAGTTCTGGGGCGGCTGGATAAAGCACCTTTCAGCAACCAGGATCTGAACGACAGAGACAGGGAAAGGATCCTGGAAATAATTGCCGGGATCAAACAGGATGTTCCCCGGGAGCAGGCTTATCTGGATGCCCTGCAGCTAAGTCCGGATGACTGGCTTTTAAAGTACAAATATTCGTTGTTCATGATGAGGAAAGGAGCTTATAGCCAAAGAGTTCTTGAAATGCTTGGAGAGGTAAAACAAGCTGTTCCCCAGAATGCCACTGTCGATTTCAATATGGGCTACTGGTATGAAAACCATGGCGAATATGAGTCTGCGCTGGACCATTATTTGAAGGCAATTGATATATTCCCGTACTACCGTGATGCAGGCAAAAATGCTTCCGCCCTTTTGATGCTGAATAGTCCGTCACAAGCTGACAGATTGCTTGCCAGCTTTAATTTCAGCCCCGCAGAATCAGCTGCAATTTACCTGAAGGCCGGCGAAATTTCTGCAGGGACGGAAAATGATGCTCACACAGAAGTATTGTTCAGGAAAGGGCATGATGTTGATCCCGGCAATGCAAATATAATGAGTCGGTTAACGACACTTCTTCTCAGAAAGAATGATTTTCTGGCAGCCATTGACATATTGGAGGAGTATACCAGATCCGGCTCCGGTTGCTATGAATCAGCTTTTAAGCTGGGACTCGCGTATGAGGGTTTAAAAAACCACGGGAAGGCCCTGGAATATTATATGAAAGCGAAGTTAATCGATTCGACCAGTTATCTGCTGATAAATAAGATTGGGCAGATGCATTACCTGACCGAAGAATATTCCAAAGCCATAGACTGTTTCGAGCATTCACTGAAAATAAATCCATTTCAGAAAACAGAGTACGTTTACGCAAATATTGCCAGGTCATTAAGTAAACTTGGAGAATCTTCCAGAGCAGCGGCATTTTTTGAAAAAGCTGTTTCGGCTGCCCCGGAAAAGCAAGCACTGATTGAAAGATTGAATGATTAATCCGGAAAGTAGAAATTATGGTTTGCAGTCCCCTTATCCGATTCGTTAATATAACCGGCTGTTCAGCCTGATTTGATGCAAAAGTTTTTTTTAAAAATAATAAAAGCCTTTAATCTCGACAGCAGGATCTCGAAAAGCGAATCCCTTCTCTATTATCTGGAGATTCTGATGATTGTATTAATTATCGCGATCCTTTTTTTCCTCCTCTTTCTGCTTTAAAGCTCCCTTCTTCAGGACCCACCCCAGGGCAGATAATTCTTA
>SKQJ01000021.1 GCA_007119075.1 Bacteroidales bacterium
ACCAGTTGAGAGCCTGAACGATGAAAAGGTTGCTGCCCGGCAACAGGGTAAATCAATCCCGCAAAGCGGGCAAATATCTGTTAAACAGCAGCAATACGCCAAAACACCAGGTCAGTTTATGTTACTTTTCGACATTGAGAACCTCCTTGAAGGCTTTTTCAAAGGTCTCTTTCGGCAAGGCACCCTGGGCCATTTGTGGCATCCCATCCTTTGGAACAAACAGGAGTGACGGGATACTCTGAATGCCAAATATGCCGGCAAGCTCCCTTTCGCTTTCGGTATCTATTTTGTAAATATCGAGCTTGCCTTCATACTCACCGGCAAGTTCTTCAAGAACCGGGGCCACCATTTTGCAGGGCTGGCACCAGTCAGCGTAAAAATCAATTATACACGGTTTATCACCCTGATAATTCCAGTCTTTGTTGTTCTCGTAGTCAAAAATTTTTGTCTTGAATGTTTCTGCAGTCAAATGCTCAATCATCATATTGAAATTATTTATTAAGTTAATATTACTGTATATTCATATATTTACATATATATAATATGCAATATTAACAAATTTTGTTCCATTATTCAAATTTAGGCAATCCCGGGGGATTAACCAGCTAATTATTGTAATTTTGTCATACCAGCAGACAGATTTGACATATCCATATTAACAATGCTTCCAGATAATCCCGTTTTAAAACTTATTTCCCGGACAGCCCTTGAAAATAACACCGAATTATATGTCATAGGAGGATACGTGCGTGACATGATCCTCGGACGCCCGACCAGCGACATGGATATAGTTGTTATCGGAAGCGGTATCGAATTTGCAGAGAAACTTGCCGGAACCATAGGGGGAAACACAACAGTAAGCATATTCAGGAACTTCGGCACCGCAATGCTCAGATATGATGATTATGAGATAGAATTTGTAGGAGCAAGGAAAGAATCCTACCGAAGAGACTCCCGAAAGCCGATTGTGGAAGAAGGCACGCTCCAGGATGACCAGAAAAGACGGGACTTTACCATAAACGCGCTTGCCGTGGGCCTGGGAACGAAAAACTTCGGCATATTGCTTGATCCTTTTAATGGCATGGAGGATCTGGAAAACAAACTTATAAGAACCCCTCTTGATCCCTATATTACTTTTTCCGACGATCCTCTCCGGATAATGCGGGCAATAAGGTTCGCCACCCAGCTAAACTTCAGGATCGAACAGTCTACCCTCAAGGCAATAACTGAGAGCAGGGAGCGCATAAAAATAATATCGCAGGAAAGGATTACCGAGGAGCTCAACAAAATGCTGCTGTCCGACAAGCCTTCGATAGGCTTCGATCTCCTTGAGAAGACAAAGCTTCTGGAAATCATACTCCCCGAAGTCCATGCCATGAAAGGAGTGGATGTAGTGGAGGGCCGGATGCACAAGGATAATTTTCATCATACGCTCAAAGTGCTGGACAATCTCTGTAAGAAATCAGACAACCTGTGGCTGCGGTGGGCAGCGCTTCTGCATGATGTAGGCAAACCGGGAACAAAGCGCTATACCGAAGAATCGGGCTGGACATTTCACGGCCATGATCACCTCGGGGCAAAAATGATCCCCCGAATTTTCAGGCGCCTTAAATTGCCGCTCAATGAAAAGATGAAATATGTGCAAAAAATCGTACAGCTCCATCTCCGCCCCATTTCCCTTTCGGGCGAAGAAATAACTGATTCGGCGATAAGGCGGCTGCTGTTTGATGCCGGGGACCAGACCGATGACCTAATGATGCTCTGCGAAGCCGATATAACATCCAAGAACAGGGAGACGGTCCGCCGCCACCTGAACAACTTCAGACTTGTAAGGGAGAAGCTCAGGGAGATAGAGGAAAAAGACGCAATCAGGAATTTCCAGCCACCGGTCCGGGGAGACGAAATAATGGAAACCCTGGGTTTGCCGCCCGGAAGGGAAGTGGGCATCTTAAAAAAGGCCATCAAGGATGCCATACTTGACGGGGTGATCAGGAATAACCGGGAAGAGGCACGCAGGTTCATGATGGAAAAGGCAAGGGAAATGGGAATCATTTGAAAACATCATAGACGATTCATGTCAGCATTTTTTTTTAAATTGCATAGTCAAATTCATAAAATCCGGATCATGAAGAGAACACTGATATGGATAATTGCTGCAATCGCTCTGCAATCGGCTCTCCCGTATTATTCAGCCGCTGAAAGACAGGTCGGCATCGGGTCAGATGCCGGAGGCCCCTCAACAGGCCAGAAAATCTTTTCGGGAATTTTTGACGAATCCTTCGTAAGCACAGGATGGAAGGAAGTTTTCGGTGCTGCCTGGTATCATTGCGCGGCTGGTTGCGAAACCGTTGCCGGAGGGTTAAACGGCAATCATTCCCTGCGGGTAGGTTTTCCTGCCGGAGCCGTAGGGCCGGGGAAAGGGGGTGCCCAGTTCCCGGTTGTATTTGACAACATCAAGGGCCTGGACCAGTCTCACTACGAAGAATTATACCTTAGTTACTACCTTAAGTTCGAGGAAGAATTTGATTTCAGGCTTGGAGGGAAACTGCCCGGATTAATGGGCGGAGGAAACTCTTGGGGGCGCTCGGGAGGCAATCAGCCTGATGGCACCAATGGCTGGACGCTTCGTTTAATGTGGGGAAGGAATGGACGGCTGGTGATTTATGCTTATGTGCCTCCGTCTGCCAACGGCAAATGGGGAAGTGAAAGATGGGGACAAAGCATTGACTGCAACTTTGCTGCCGAACGCGGAAAATGGCACCGCATCGATCAGTATGTCAATGTGGGAACGCCGGGAAAGGACGACGGAAAGCTAATTGTATGGATTGACGGGGTCAAAAAAATAAGCATTGATGATATGCGTTTTTGGGATATAGAAAATGAATTTGGCCGGATCGGCGGCATTTTCTTTTCGACCTTCCATGGGGGCAACTCTCCCGACTGGGCCCCCTTGCGCGATTCATACATGCAGTTCGCAGATTTTAATGTATATAAGCCGGTTGACTGAAACTGGTGTTTATGCCTGGCCTGGAAATACGTGGCACGGACCAGGCAGGAGAATGAACCTGTTGGACCGGACGGCGAATGGACAGGGCGGGCAGTTTGATGGCGCGAACCTGGATCGCTGGCAGAGATACCGGCTGGCCCGGGCGGCGAATGGACAGGGCTCGGACCGTGGAGAATGAACCTGTTGGCCCGGACGGCGAATGGACAGGGCTCGGACCGTGGAGAATGAACCTGTTGGCCCGGACGGCGAATGGACAGGTGCTGATCCTGGTGGTGAATTCGGCGGACTGACATCCAAAAACAAAGCCGGGAACTTTTCCTGTCGAAAAAATTCCCGGCTCACCTTCGGCGGCAAACCGCCTTCAGTGTCAAGCTACCGTTATTATGACTGGTTCTCGAAAAGGGAATCCGAAGAATCCTGTCCTGAAAACCCTGACCTTGTTCCGATCAGCTTTTTACGGCTGATGTTCGCGCTGGCCACCGTTCCTGTTATGCGGTCTGAAGATTTTCCCGAAGGAAGCACTTCGTGTGACCTGACTGAAATATTCAACTCTGAGGTTTTTATTATTTCAGCTTAACATCTCAAAGAACAAGCCCTTTATCTCTCACTTGATGAAACAAATATAGCACGAAAAACCGGTCACCTCCAAATTTTTTCGCAACTCTGTATCCACAAGAAACCAACAGGAGTTATCAACATTTTGTTAATTCAGCCAGGCTGCTATTGATTAACAGCTTATATCTGATCAAAGAAAAAATCACGTCTGTTATCAACAAAATGAATGCGATAAATCATTTTCTGCTCAACAGGTACCAGATCGCTTTATGGTCAGCACCTTTAAGGCTTATGCGGCCATTTTGTGCCGTTACATAACTGCCGGTTCGCAAACCGTCGTGATCAAGGATTTCCAAAATGTAATCCCGGTCTTGCGGCAATTTAAGGTCAATATTGACAGGTTCAAGCAACAGCGGCCTGGTGCCGGTTGAGATAAGGGTATCACCTGCTTCGTTGTATCGCATACCCGTGTTCATGCCTCTTGCAACTGTCGTTACAAGTATTTCCCGAGCATCTTCAAGTGACCTGTCATGCTCAAGGCTGGTAAGAAGAATGACGGCGAACCGGTTATCAGTCTGCAGATGCCAGTCCCCGATTACAATTTCCTCGTCCGGGATAAAGCCCACCATTCCTTTTGTTCCCGGTGTATTGATTGTGAAATACTGATTGTTGCCGTATTGCCAGCTTAACTCACCCGTTGCCGAAGCAATTGTTTTATTAATGGTATCCCAGTGAGCGGAAAGTTCAGGGATTTCTGTTTCAGCGGGCTCATTCGTAAATTTAACAGGGATGCGCCCTATTGCAAGTGTTTGGGGAGGAACCGAACCATCAAAACGCTTATCGTCATACCCCTGGTCTACTGTTTCTTCAAACCCCAGGCGCCCGTTTTCCAGTGAAGGAATATGAACGTTTCTTGTGGCTAAAACAGGGCTTTCTGTAATGTCATTGCGGTAGATCATTCGGGCCAGTGCCGGGTACAACCCCATGTGCAGGGGACTTGTGGCATTATAAACCCCGTGATGCTCTGATTGCAGGTACCGCGAAAACCGGGGCAAATCAGTGGCAAAGGAAAATGAGGCATCCCAGCCCTGCAGCCCCATACCGTAGATTGCAATGATGGGGGCCGCCTCGGCAGTCCACTGATTCGGAACAAGGCTCATCCATTCGGAAAAAGCAAACGGCCTGTCAACCACCTGTTGCATGCCAGCCGAAAACAAACCGGATCCCGGCTCGGTCACCATTGAATTATTATTGACTGTTCCGGGCCTGATGCCGTGACCTCCTTCCCCGCCGCCAAAATAGTTGTGGCGGTCGATCATTCCAACAAGATAATCGGCGTGAAGGTTATAAAAGTGTGAAATTCCTGACCCGGCCTGCCAGCAGGAGGCTACCAGCACCCCCCCGTATCCCGTATCGCGTACTGCTTTTTCAAACTTACGATAAAATTCGACCTGTTTTTCATACAAAAATCTCATCTTGTCGAGAATATGGGTTGCCATATCACGATTTTCCCTGAGAGCCGTTTCATATTCCCAGCTGAACAAACCGTGATTTGGCCGGGGATAGATATTCTGGGCAGCCAGGGATTCTCCTTCGGGAATGTTTTCCTTGCCCCAGGCCTCCTCCAGCTCCGTTTGAGAGCCGTATTTATTCAGAAGCCATTCTGAAAACTGCCGGCAAAGCAGGGCGCGGTATGTGGGTGCCTGTTCAAGGGACCGCTCAATGGCACTCCAGAAGATATTGTCTTCATTCTGAAATTCAACGAAGGCAAGACCGGGATCGTCGGCATACCGGAGTCCGGTATGAGGATTGACATGGTTGAGCATATCCACGGTAAGGGCAATGCTGAGCTCCTGCAGGTCGGGGGCGAAATTCACCAGTCCAGCGGTCGAACCGTTTAGATGGCTCCAGGGGAACCGGAGGTTCCTTATTTCATCATAGGCCAGCAGACTGCTGCTATCAGCCGGCTGCACCCGGTGTCCGTATATATGAGACCAGCTGTAGTATATCCCCTTTTTCCTGAGACGGTACTGGAAGTAATCAAACGGTTCGAATCTTTCCTTGCTGAAACGGGTAGAATGGTCACCATCATAGGCATACCATGAGAATTTATGGAACCGTACGGCGTTAATGCCATACTTTGCCATGAAATTAACAAAGCTGTCGGCTCTTTCAGGTCCCATAAAAGGAAGCCGGCTGCATATATTAGTGCCCCAGAACTTCACCCTGGTGCCGTTCTCAAAACGAAGGTTTTCGCTGTCCATCTGCAAAAAACCATGTCTGCCGGCAGGAGCATCCAGCCAGTTTTCCATGCCGATTATGCCGGCTTCGTGGGTATTGGATGATTCAAAAGGGAACCAAACTTCATGATCGGCAGGTTTTTTCCCGCTCCATGCCAGAAAAAGGCCAAGGAGAGCAAGAACATTTACTGTTATTATTATTTTTCGGATCATAAGAACGGGTTTTAGGGACTGATCTAACCAGGCTGACCAGGCGCTGTATTAGCAGCAATGATAATGATTTTTTTTTGCAAAAGGCAGTCGCCGCAAAGCGACACATCTACCACCAGAGATCCAGTACCACCGGAAGATGATCGCTGAATCCGCCTGTATACCTGAAGCCTTCATAACTCCTGAAAGGCTTGTAGCCAAACCAGCGTTCATCGGGAACCAGAAGAAAGCCGGCATGAAATATCCGGAAGGAGTCCCGGCTTGTTTTCAGCCTTCCCCTGCCGTCGAGCAGCGAGCCCGAAACAATAAACTGGTCAAAAAGAAACCACTGGCCCTGGTACTTAAGAGTGCCGGGAACCGGTGCCTTGCCATAGGAAAGGTTGTAAAGCATTCCGGGAAGAGGGTCAATGGAGCTGGTTGCGGCCACGAGGTGGTCTCTCAGGCTTGCATCCTGCGGTTCATCATTAAAATCACCCATGACAACAATATTTGACCGTCGACAGACGCCGAAAATTGAATCCGTCAGCGATTTGAGAAAAGCGGCGGTATAATTCCTGTAAGGTTCGCTGACGGCCTGGCCTCTCCAGCGTGACATCCAGTGATTGACAAAAACATGGAGAGTATCGGCATCGGCTACAATGCCTTTGACATATAAAATATCCCTGGTAGCGGGAAGCGAATCAAAAGGAAACGGAATGCTCCTGAACATCGTATCCAGTACCCTAAAGATGCCAGGCCTGTAAAGCAAAGCCACATCGATCCCGCGACTATCGGCCGAATTCCTGTGAATGATGCCGTAATCATGGTTTTTAAGCCCGGTTTCGCGGGCCAGCCTTTCCAGAACATACAGATTTTCGACCTCACACAACCCGATCATAGCGGGGATCTCAAGCCCGGAAGCAGCCGCAATAGCCCTGTATATATTATTTATCTTGTGCCTTAGCCGGTATTCGGTCCATCGCCTGTCGCCACCCGGAGTGAAGGCGTCATCATTTTTGCCCGGCTCATTGATGGTATCAAACAGGTTCTCGACATTGTAAAAAACAATACGGAATTTTTCACGGCTTGACCCCGGCAACATTCCGCTGTCAGCCGATGAAATCTCAGCGGGGACAGCCGGTGAAAAGCTGCCTTCCGGCAGAATGCAATGAAAAGGAGGCGAGTCTTTACTGCCGGGCGAAAAGCTGCCTTCCGGCAGAATGTCATGAAAAGGCGGCGAGTCTTGCGGTATGGTTTTTTCCGGCCCGGAATCCTGGCAGGCTGGAAAAACACCGGATATAAATCTGCCTTCCGGCTGAGCGCCCTGAGCGGAGGCATGCAATAGCAGGAGTGCAAATATTAAAAATCTTTTCCTGAGTGCTATGCCTGGTTCATGCATGGTCACATTTTTTGAGCCGGGTCATGTTCATTGATTGCGAAGCCGGATCGAGTCAATATCCCCTATCAGGAATCATTTTCCTCAGTCTCAATCCATTCATAAGCCCCAATGTCGGGTGCATCATCCGACACCCTGCTGTTTCCGTCAAAATCCAGCGGGTGAAGCACCCCGGTTTCCGGATCTCCGGCATCGATGGCAGGCGACTCGTCGCCAAGCCGGAAGTTGGATTCCCGGCCGTCGATAAACCCGGGATCTTTACCGGTCACTGTGCTTTTAAACAGCCAGGGGTGGGATGAATATGCCTCTTCGTCGATTTTTACAAGACAGTGACTGAAAATTTCATCGCTGCCGCTTTCTTCGTAGTTGGTAAGTGCAATTTCAGTGCTTCGCGAACCATGGATTATCGAATTGGCGAAAGCTACTTTCAAATGACTGGCGCCGTTGTTCCCGATTCCGGCATAATTGTCTATCAGCACCGAAGGTGTGTTCCTGGAGGAATAATTCCAGTAATTGGCAATAGTGCAGTGGTAAAAGGTATAATCGCCTCCCTGGCCGAGAACAATGGCAAAATGGCCGCAACCGGAAATTATCGTATTGTAGGAATAGATCCGGGATGCCAGTCCGATCAGGCCGGCATATGTCATATTTTCGATCCGGCTGTTTGCAAGGTACAAAGCTCCTGCTCCGTCCATGTCCAGGCTGTCGGCAAGGATGCCGTTCACCGCGTTGATTATACGGGCATTGACAAACCTGTTGTTTTTGCTGCCGGGCATGAGCCAGATGCCCGACCATTGGCCGGGAATGTTCCTGTAGAACCGGTCTGTCCTGTATCCTTCAAAAACCACCGGATCCTCCCGTGTTCCCTCTGCCACGATGCTTCCCGCTACCTTGAGGCGGGCGTCCTTGTTAAAATGGATCCGTACCCCGGGTTCGAGGGTAAGGACATGGCCGGTATCAACCATCATAAAATCATACACAAGATAAGGTTTGCCGGCCAAAAGTGTTTGGGTCTGCATGACCTCCCCCCTGACCAGATGGACATCCTGTCCCCAGGAAATGAGTTTCACATTCTGAAGATTCCCGTTGATTTCAAACACTATTGAATCTTTGACCAGCAGGGGAGAATCGGAATCAAGGGGATCGATGGTGGTTTCAACAAAAACGTAAATGCTGTCGCCTCTTCGTAGAATTTTTTCGCCGAATTCCCTGCCAGGGATACCGTCAACATTTATGCGGTAGGGCGAGCTCTCGCCGCCCGCGAGACTGATACGGCTGATTCTGAGGCTGTGGTCATAGGTGTTGTATACCTTGAAATGGCGGGTCACCGATCCGATACTGGTAAATATGGTGTCGAAAAGAATCGTATCGGCTGAAAATGAAAGCCTGGCAGAAGGATCTTCATAGATGACATCGTCATCACAGGAAATGAGCAATCCCGAAACCAGCGCCGGAAATAAAACAAACAGTATTTTTCGCAGCATAGATTTTGATTGAAAATGCCGTTGGCCGGTTAGGCAAAAAGGTCAAATCCGGCAACCAGGAAAACGCTACTTTGATTGCTTCCTGTCCGGAGTACATATCCCAAACGTAAAACAAACCAAAAAACTGTATTTTAGCCAAACAATTTAGCACCAAAATTAGTTAAAAACAAAATACCAGCTTAATGAAGCTTCTGAAAGTCTTATTTGCCTGTGCTGTGCCGGGGCTGTTGCTGTCATGTAAGGAAAAAAAAGGAAATATGGATCTTATAATATTCAATGCCACCATATACACGGCAGATGAAAATTTCAGCGTAGCACGATCTGCTGCGATAAAAGATGGCAAATTTGTCGCAGTTGGCACCGATGATGAAATCATGGGCAAATACCGGGCTGCCGAAACTGTCGATCTCAGCGGGAAATTCGTCTACCCCGGTTTCATCGATCCCCATTGCCATTTCTACGGGTACGGCAGCAGCCTGGTAAACGCCGACCTTTCCGGAACCGGCTCGTTTGAGGAGATCATTGAAATTATCAGTCAGCATCACGAGAATTTCCCTTCAGAATGGATACTGGGAAGAGGGTGGGACCAGAACAGGTGGCCTGTGCAGGAATTTCCCCACAGAGATCAGCTTGACAGGGTGTTCCCCGATATACCGGTGCTGCTTACAAGGGTGGACGGCCATGCGGCAGCAGCAAACTCTGAAGCGCTCAGACGCGCAGCAATAACCCCCCGGTCCACTGTGCCGGGCGGAGATTTTTTAAGCAGGGACGGCGAGCTCACAGGTATATTGATCGACAATGCCATTGATATGGTACGGCAACATGTTCCCGCCCCCGAATACAGAGAGAAGGTGGCATCGCTTATGAATGCACAGAAAAACTGCTTTGCCGTGGGATTGACCTCGGTCGGCGATGCCGGACTGGACAGGGATATAGTTCTGCTGATCGATTCCCTCCAAAAAACCGGCGACCTGAAAATGCGCGTTTATGCGATGCTGAACCCCACCCGTGAAAATTATGACCGGTTCATGTCCCGGGGCATTTACCGGACAGATCATCTGAATGTCAGGGCGGTAAAGCTTTTCGCCGACGGCGCGCTTGGTTCGAGAGGCGCAAAACTGATCGGACAGTATGATGACGATCCCGGGAACAGCGGATTGCTGCTGGAGACACCGGCCAACCTGGAACGTATTTCCCGCCTTGCCTGGGAGCATGGTTACCAGGTAAACACCCACTGCATAGGCGATTCGGCCGTACGCCTTGTACTCAATATTTATGGCGACATACTGGGTGGCAAAAACGACCGGCGGTGGAGGATTGAACATGCCCAGGTGGTCCATCCGGATGATTTTGATCTTTTCGGGAAGCACTCGGTCATACCTTCGGTGCAGACCACACATGCCACTTCCGATATGAGATGGGCGGTTCACCGTCTGGGACCCGGCCGGATCAGGGGCGCCTATGCCTACAGGCAGCTGCTTGAACAGAACGGCTGGCTGCCCAACGGCAGCGATTTCCCGGTTGAACATATAAATCCCCTCTATGGTTTCCATGCCGCCGTGGCAAGGAAAGACCTTGACGGTTACCCTTCCGGGGGATTCCAGGTGGAAAATGCCCTTTCGAGGGAACAGGCCCTGAAAGCAATGACAATCTGGGCTGCCATGGCAGCTTTCGAGGAGGAGGAGAAGGGAAGCATTGAGGCCGGCAAGTATGCCGATTTCGTGGTCACCGACGAAGACCTGATGCGAATGGATATCGGCAGGGTGCCTCATTTAAAGATACTGTACACCTTCTCGGGCGGGGAGAAAGTCTACCGGGCAGAATAATTAAGAGAAGGCGCATATACCCCCCGCCGCGATCCGGGCAAAATGCCAGCGGAATATCTGCCAGTCGGCCGTAGTATGACACCCTGTATCAAACTCGGGGCAGAATGCAGGCGGAATATCTGCCAGTCATCCGCATTGCCCCTGGAGCCACGGGCCGGATCAGCCAGTTTGCCTGCCGCAGGATTCAGAAGCAATACCTAATCCCGGTGCTCACCTTGTGAATTGTTTCGTATTTATTGAATATGCCAAAATCCACCTCAAGCAAAAGCGAGACCCTTTTCAGGAAAACAACTTCCATGCCGACCGGCAGCCAGAAAATCGAGTAATCATCCTCCATATAAAACGGCCTCCATACTTCAAGTCCTGTGAAAAAACCGATTGAGCCGGTCAGCGGCACGGTAACATTCAGCTTGCCATCCATTATGAAACCACCCAGTTTATGGACACCCGCAGAAACAGAGATTACCGGGAAACCGTCATAAATATTCCATCTCAGGTCAGCACCAAATCCCCTGACAATGGGAAGCCGCAACCTTGGCATCCACCCCATTTCCGTCATCAGCTTCAGCCCGAGTTCCAGGTCGGCCGACAGACCTGCATTGACATGAAAATTAGTAACCCCGAAACCCATTGAGCCGGGACTGAAAATCAGGGTCGGGTTTATCCCGGCTGAGAAAGCACGGGCATCAAGTGTGTGTGCGGTTCTGTATAACTGGGAATGGCATTCCGAACCAATAATAAGCGCCAAAAAGACAACAAGGGTTTTCTTCATTTATACTGAATTAAAATGATGTCTTCGCCGTACCTGGCAAATATGGCTGCCTGTTCCGGTCATATTCACCGTCCTTTTATTTTAAGACGCCGGTTTCTCCGGAAAGGTTGCATGATCTGCAAGGCAGTGGAAGCTCTGTCCCGAAGTATGTCAATCCGGCTCAGCCTGCTCCCGGCAAGGTTGCCGGGCGCTTATTCAAACAAAAGCATTCCCGTTCCTTCGGAATTTCCCGCAACGGTCCCCCCTCCTTCCCAGCATTTCCAGTTATCGAATTCATTTACAAATGCGCACATATTAAAGGGGATTTTCAGGCCCGGCACAGGATCAAGCCCCAATGCATCGAGCGGAACAGCCCACCAGCCAGTCCATCCCCCTCCCCTTCTTTCATAACTGATGCTGCTTTCAAACCTTATGCTGTTTTCAAGTCCGCCGGCCGGTCCGGCAGGGGCTCCCGGACCGGTTACGCACATTAATGTTCCGTCAGGAAAACTGCGGAAAACGAAATTAACGGGCATTTCCACAGCTCCTCCTATTGAAATTTCCATCCCGTCGTCCTTCCCCCATCTGTTTCCAATAGTTAATTTCTCTGGTTTAAACATGGTTGCCACCGCTACAATATACAAAGAATCATGGTCGTATGAAAATTTCACCTGGACGGGAGCCCCGCTGTAAGATAACCCTGATGGTTCCCGGTCGAGTCTGTAGAATTCACCGGGCCAGGATTCGGTGGCCAATCCGCCTCCAAAGAGAGGGGGTATTTCAATACGCGAGGCGATAACGGGAAAGTTTTTGCGCCGGGGAACAGCAAAATCCGGCATTTCAGAAGCAATAAGGGCGGATCCGCCATCCGGATCATTATAGAAAATAAGGTTATCTTCCCACACCTTCAATGCATTGGGCTGGCCGATTGTCAGGGTGCCGCCTGTAATGACAGTATTCCCGCTGAATGTGTAATTGGCCGAATTCTGAAAGGAGAGGGTCATATCACCGTCGTAGATGAAAAGGTTATCCCTCATTATGATATCATAGCAGATATGATTATGGGTCGGCCTCGGGACACCAATGGATACATTGCCTTCGGCAATGCAGTCATGTGCGCCCTCATCAAAATAGTAGGCGCTTACTCCGTATCCTGTTCCATGGGAGACTATATCGCGTACAACATTCCTGCGAAGAATGATGTTATCGCCCCCGCTCATATAAATCGCCCCCCCGTCCTGCAGTTCTTTCATAACACGATAAACCAGGTTTTCTTCAACAATTATATGACTTCTTCCCGTTATGATTCCCGAGTACGGGGCATCATGTATCCTGTTGCGGTAAATATGCAGCCGCTGGTTATGAGGTGCATAAAATGCCGCGGAACTCGGATAGTACAGCCCGAGGTCATGAATATGATTATTGGCAACAAACGAATCGTTGCCCCTGATCTTTAGTCCGCAGGCCCCTGTGTTGAAAATATGGCAGTGAGCAATGGTGCAGTTATCGGCCCACATGGCCCGGATACCTATTCCTCCCACATTGGCTACGGTTACATTCTCTACAATGCACCCCGAAGTATAATTCATCTCTATGGCACCATCAAACAGTCTGCCGCCAAACCCTGCAGCTCTCAGCGGCGTTGTCGTGGCCTGGAGAACCAGGTTCCGGATTGTGATGTTCCGGACATCCTTTCCCTGTTCCCCGGTAACGGCTATTATCCGTTCCATCACCGGCGCGATGATTTTTGCCTGCGACATATCCTCATCCTCCTTTGGCCAGTAAACCAGCCGGCCATTTGTTTTATCAAGATACCACTGACCCGGCTTTGTCATTCCCTCTATGGTGTTGAAAATGATGTACTCCTTTTTGCCGAACGCTCCCGGAGGGTAGGTCGCCGGCGAAGAAAGTGAGAAAACATTATTGACTTTATCATTATGCTCGATGCCTGTAAATGATTCATCCCACATGTGATAAATCCGGATCTCGGCATTCCGTATATCAAATGTTTCCGGGATATCCTCCGGGTCATAAGCCATTGTTCTCAATTCTTCAGGGGTCGGAGGTCTTTCCCACCAGCCGGCAATTGCAGGGACTACCCTTACGTTGAATTCCTGCCGGTGCAACAGGAAACCAGATTCAGGATAGCGTGCTTTTTCTGCCAGCCGGCCGTTAACAACCAGCGAACGGAATTCCCATAATCCTTCGCTTATCCCGGGCAGGTCTGCATACCATAATTTGTCATCCTGCATTTTCCAGCCTCCAACAGGCATGCCCCCGTACAGGGTAACCGTTCCTTTTTCTCCGGCCTCAATGATTAACCCGCTGTCGGCAGGATCAAGCTCAAAAGGTTTTTCCAGGTAATATTCCCCGGGCAGGATCAGGATGCGGCGAGAAATGCCTTCAGCCATCCGGGCAGCATTGCGGGCAGCTTCCAGCGATGCAAAGGGTTTCCCGATTGTCCCGGGATTACTGTCGCTTCCATCTGCCGCCACATAATAGGTTTTCCCGGAAGGTTCACCTGCAAAAGAAAATGAAAAGCTTAACAGGATTATTATTGAACAAAAAAAGCCCGGAAGGCTAAGCCCGGGCAAGTTTCTGCTTCTGTATTTATTCCTGAACGGGACAGTCCCGTCATGCCTGGCATTCCCTGTATACAGGGCAGGATTGAATAATTCCCCGGGGCTGGTGTTCATAATCAGTAATTTTTAATTCAAACACCTAAACATATTAAAAATTTCCGGAAAGCTCACATGAATCGTCCATGACGATATTTTCATTATCCTCACAAAATAAAATGAATGTCACATCTGACAACATTGATCAAGGAAAAATAAATTGCATGTGAGATCGACGAAGTCAAAATATTGTCATGGTAAGATCCAGCAGACCAACTAATTAAATTAAATATTTACTGATTAAATGCCGGTCAGCAAGCTTCCTGATCTGAGATGAAATTTGAAACTCGCATAATCAGGTCAATGAGGGCTGCATAATGCAGGTTTTCTTTTTTTAATGAATCATCCATGTGCCAAGTCTGTATATCCGGCTAATATAAAAACGAGAGGCTATACATAGCAAGCTGTTATTCCCCGGTGAAAAAATCCGGCCGGGCGAAAGAATCACCCGGCCGGAACCACCTACTTTTTGTTAACCTAAACAGAAAAGTATCCTAATTCAGTTCCAGTGACTCCCCGAGATAAAAATCAATGATCATGGAACGGAGGTAATATTCATATTTGGCCTGGGCGCTGTTTGACTGCGCCCTGAAATAGCTTGTCTGGGCATGCTGATAGTCGACAAAATTTATTAATCCCAGTCCGAACTGCTCCCGGGCATGACCGGAAGTAGCCCGGGCATGGACGACGGCTTTTTCGGCTGACTTAAAGCGTTCGAAGGCGTTTGTCGCGCTGTTGTGCATCCGGTGTATCTCGGTAAACAGATCCTGCCGTGTTTCTTCAAGATGATACCTTGCATCCATGACGGATATCCTTGCATTGCTGATCCTGTTCCTGGTATTCCAGCCGTCGAATATCGGAATGGTAAGGCTCAGACCCACCTGTCCGTACTGATTATCTTTTATCTGGGTGGAGTAAGGGTATTCAGTCCCGTTCATCGGATTTACAGCAAGTTCGGAATAGCGGGAATAGTAGAGTCCCCTGAGGGCAAGCCTGGGGCTTTGCTGTCCC
>SKQJ01000388.1 GCA_007119075.1 Bacteroidales bacterium
CACCGCCCGGCCATGATACAAGGAAGATGTGCTGCAAGGCCACCATATCCCTCTCGCTGATGCCAATTTCCATTCTATCAGCCATCAGGTCCGATACTATCTCAAAAGGTGTGTCCACGCCTCTGTTCATAGGAGAATCATCGAACAATCCAAGCCATTCCATCGCCGACAAGCCGGGAGAGGAGGACTGCATGCCAAGACGGGAAGCCACTTTTCCCCTTATGCCCCCGGGACAGGTTTCACCGATCATCATGGCCATGAAACCGGCATAGGTTTTTCCCGAAAAATCCCTCACCTCGTCCGAAAGGAGACCGAGACGTTTCATGGTGTCAAGTATGTCGCACCATCCCGGGTAACGGAAAGTTCCCCTGATCATGGTACGGGCTTCCCTTATGCCGTACAGCTCGATGTATGGCAGCGAGTCCCTGTTGGGGTAAACCTCAAAAACCACCGGCGGATTGGCCGGGCCGCTTCCCCCGGCATGAAACCTTGCCTGCAGGGGGTTTTTAAAAAGGTCTTCGGAGCTCACTTTCACAATTTGACCATCCCTGAGAAACCGGGCCTCATTATTGGCGGCCGTTATCACCCCTTTGGGGCTCCAGGAGAATTTATATTTGAAGGGATTTCCGGCAGCCTCCGGGGAGGGCAAGGCCCCGCACATTGAATAAAAGCCTTCAATATTTCCGCCTCTGCGATGTACCCCGTCGATAATGCGCATTGCCGACATATGGTCTATACCGGGGTCCAGTCCGAGCTCATTCAGCAAAATTATGCCTGCTTCCCTTGCCGGTACATCGAGCGACTTCATTTCCGGCTTTACATAGGAGGTGGTCACAAGGTGCCTCTTGTGCCTGAGACTGTATCGGGCAACCTGAGGGTGATGCTGCCATGGAAGCAGGCTGACGGTAATCTCATGTTCCGAAACCATTTTATCCAGCGTTGCCTCATCGCCGGTATCCCATTCCACAGCCGATCCGCCCGGGTGATTTGCAATCATTCCAATGGCAGCTTCCCTGTTTCGGCTGGCTACCGTAAGACTGACATTTTTGCTTAAAAGATAGTTGATTATGGGATTTGCAATCATTCCTGCACCCAGTATCAGGACTTTTGACATAATTGTAACGGATTAGGATCGCATCATTAAGATTACCTGGTCAAAGCAAATTTAGAAAAGGATGTGCCATATCACCATGACTTGAATCATAATCAGCTCTTCAGGGAACATGTTAGGCAACATACGCCCCAACCTTTAACTCCGGTTTTTCGGCTGGTTGTTCCCCGGCATGACCAAATCAGACTGCTTTCCCGGGTTCTTTGGTAGTCACGGAACTGCAAAAAAGGGTGCAGAACAAAGCCGGTTACCGGAGAACCGGATGGGCGCCCCTGTCCTCAGTACCGGAAATCAAGGTAGAAGTCACCGGTCAGTTTCCTGAACCCGTCCGAGTATCTGTGACGCCGGTCGAGCTCGATGATAAGCTCGTCTTTTTCGGTGACGCCTTTTATTTTGCTGAATTCCATGAGATACCTTTTTGGGGGTTTGCCGGGATTGGGGAGCACCGATGTAATTTTTCTGCACCAAAGTCCCCTTCCGGAAGATTTTTTTATAAATATTTCTGCCTCTGCAACCGGCATGATCATGCAGAACTTTCCGTTGCCGGCAAGCAGCTTTAAAACTCCTTCCATAAGATCTTCCATATTCAGAATACCGGCATGCCGG
This sequence comes from Bacteroidales bacterium, assembly GCA_007119075.1. Taxonomy (GTDB): domain Bacteria; phylum Bacteroidota; class Bacteroidia; order Bacteroidales; family PUMT01; genus PXAP01. The sequence continues at coordinate 1,718 of SKQJ01000388.1, forward strand.
GCTGCCGAACGCGAAGGATCGGGGTTTAAAAGGGAGTTCCTGAAATAAGGGGGATTTGAGACTATCAGGTCAAATTGCCGGCCGGATTCCTGGCAGAACTCCTGGAATGAACAGCGATGAACCCTGATCCTTTCGCTCCAGGGGCACCGGGCCGCGTTTTCTGCCGCCTGCAGGAAGCTTTCCCTGTCGATTTCCACGGCATCTATTGTGCAGCCTGGGTTTCTCTGGGCCAGCATTATGGCAATCAGTCCGCATCCCGTTCCTATATCGATTGCCGATGAGGCATTTGCAGCGTTGCACCATGCCCCGAGCAAGACACCGTCCGTGCCTACCTTCATTGCGCACCTGTCGTGATATATGTCAAACTTTTTAAAGCGAAAGGGTTTGCCAGTCATAAAATGTAAGTATCGGGATCAATTATCCGGGGCGGCATAGCCTGCCGATGAACTGCAAAACGGCTGGGAGCCGGCATGGTCTGTCTGCCCCCGGGGCGACCGGGAGCGAGTGCAAAAATTCTAAAAATTTTCAAAAACTCCCAGTCCGAAAAGTGCGAAATCATACCTGACGGGATCGGCATTGTCCATTTCACGAAGCCTGGTATCAAGCTCACACAATGCCCGTGCGTCATTTTGCTTCCTGGTAATAAGTCCCAGCTTCCTTGCCACATTCCCCGAATGGATATCGACCGGGCAGGACAGCTGGCGGGACGATATGGATTTCCACAGCCCGAAATCCACACCGCGGTCATCATTGCGAACGACCCATCTGAGGAACATGTTCATCCTTTTTGCTGCCGATCCTTTTGCAGGATCGGAAATATGCCTTGTTGTGCGGCGGGGGTGTTCAAGTGAAAAAAATTCATTCCTGAATTCATGGATTGCATTCTGGGTGGATGATTCTGTCGTATTGTCGGAGAAGACCTTTTCAAGTCCTCCCTTGTTAAGGTAAATATGTTTCAATGCCTTGATGAAATACCTTGCATCGTCGCCGTTAAAAGTCCGGTGCACAAAAGTGTCTAAGGGGTCCAGATCGGACGCAGTATGATTCAAAACGAAATCGTATGGGGAATTGTCCAGCAGGTCCATTAGCCTTGTGGCATTCCGTATTATCATCTTCCTGTTGCCCCATGCTATAACCGAGGTAAGGAAAGCCGAAATCTCTATATCCTCCTTCAATCTAAAGCTATGGGGCACGGATATGGGATCAGTTTCTATGAAAACCGGGTTATTGTACTGACAGGCTTTTTCTTCAAGAAATTCCTTTATGTCGGCCGGTGGAGATTTCAGGATCATAATTTTCAGGCCCTTCTTTTCTCGTCAACAATCCTTCCGTCATGCATCGTCAGGCAGCGGTCAGCCATTTTGGCAAGATCGGTGTCATGGGTCACGATAATGATAGTCTGGTCATATTTTTCTCTCAGAGAAAAGAACATATCGTGCAGTTCCTTTTTATTTTTGGAATCCAGATTTCCCGAAGGCTCATCAGCAAGGATCACCGACGGATCATTGATAAGGGCCCTTGCCACGGCCACCCTTTGCTGCTCGCCGCCGGAAAGTTCCTTGGGCTTATGTTCCATACGTTCGGTAAGATTCAGAAAGCCAAGTATCTCCATTGCTTTCTCTTCGGCTTTTTCCGGCGATGTCCTGGCAATATATGCAGGCATGCAGACATTTTCAAAAGCGGTGAATTCGGGAAGCAGATGATGGAACTGGAATACGAACCCGATGTTCCTGTTCCTGAACCGGGCAAGCAGCTTATCATTTAAAGTTCGGTAATCGGTGTCATTGATGATTACCTTTCCCCCGTCAGGCTTGCTGAGGGTGCCAAGGATCTGAAGGAAAGTTGTCTTTCCGGCACCGCTTGCGCCCACAATGGATATCACCTCGCCTTTTTTCACTGTTAAATCGATTCCTTTCAGTACCTGGAGCTGTCCGTATGATTTGGTTATCTGTTCTGCTTTGATCATTTGACGATTTTTGAATAAACTGGAGATTATGAACTGAATACCAGGATGATGTAGAGAAAATAGACCATTACAAGCGCAGCGCCTTTATAACGGTTGATAGCTGCCCTGCCGTATGGCAGCATAAACAGGAGCAACAGCACCGAAACTGCCAGCATCCAGAAAATATCAAACCTGAGCTCGATACTTACCGGGATGCTCTTTATTAAGCTTGTTACGCCAAGGATACCCAGGATATTGAAAATGTTGGATCCGATTATATTGCCGATAGATATGTCAAGCTGGTTCCTGACTGCCGCCGTTACAGAGGTGGCCAGTTCCGGAATACTGGTGCCAAAGGCGATTATTGTGACTGATATAACTCTTTCACTTACTCCCATCCGATTCGCAATCGACTCTGCGCCATCTACCAGCCATGTGGCTCCAAGATAAAGTCCGGCGGAAGAAGCAAGCAAAAGCAGCAATGAAACCGGGACAGTATATCTGGCCTTTGCAAAAACGTGGTTGACACGTATCAATTCCATCCTTGATTTCCTGACAGACCAGAATATAAAGACCGCCAGCAATATGATAAATATAATTCCCTCTGTGAAAGAGAGAATGCCGTTTAATGCAAACAGGTAAAACAGCAGGCTGGCCAGCATCATAAAGGGCCAGTCAAAGCTTACCGATGGCCTGGTTACGGGAATTTTTATTATAAGGGCTGTAAGCCCCAGCACCAGGGCAATGTTCGATATATTGGAACCTATGACGCTTCCTATGGC
>SKQJ01000201.1 GCA_007119075.1 Bacteroidales bacterium
TATTTTCTCGGATCCCAGGGCTCGCCCGGCCTGTTCATAAGATACCGTTTCCAGTCGGTATCCCTTTCCCTGATCTGTGAAACGAGTCCCGGCCTTCTCCATCTGCCCGGCTGATTCACGTTCCAGGTCATTTCAACCATGACGATATCACCGAACTGCCCGGATCTGATGAATTCGTTGGCAGCGTGATAGTTAGCCCCGCTTCTTCTCTGGGATCCGATGGTTACGATCTTGCCGGTACGTTCAACGGCTTCGCGCGCTTTGCGGTTATCTTCCATGGTTTCGGCAAAAGGCTTTTCCACGTAAGCATCCTTGCCGGCCTCCACGGCCTCAATGGTATGCAGCGCATGCTGAAAGTCGGCTGTCCCTATAATAACGGCATCGACATTGCCCCGATCATAAAGCTCTTCATTGTTGCGGTAAAGGTCAACACTGATGTTTCTTTCGGCAAGGAAAGCCTTTGCTTCTTCACGCCTGCGGTTCCAGATATCCGAAACGGCAGTGATGGCAAAATTCAGGTCGGACGCCTGGCTCTGGAACGCTCCTGTCAATGAGGCCCTGGTACGGTCTGAAAATCCTACAATTCCAACATTTACCCGGTCATTGGAACCGATTATGTTGCCGTATGACTTCGCGCTGAAGCCAAGTCCGCCCATGGTTATTCCGGCCGATCCGATGGCCACTTTTTTGACGAATTCTCTTCTGGAGTTTTGCATTTTTATGGGTTTGATTTGATGAGCATTTTAGTTAATGAACAGTTGCGGAATGAGTCAAATTTATGAATAATTTTTGAAGGTTTGACGGTCTCGGATGAAGCTGTTGTCATTTGCCGAACCGTGTCTGTGCCTCTTCCATCATGGCGGCAGTGGCAGTGGCGCCGCAGCGCGCGCAGCCTGCTTCCCTTACGGCAAGCAGCTGGTCGAGTGTGCGCACTCCTCCGGCGGCCTTTACCTTTACGCCCGGGCCGCTGTGCCTGCGCATGAGTTCCAGATCGGGAATAGTTGCCCCGGAATAGGAGAACTTTCCGTCGCTATCCTTGACGAATCCGAAGCCGGAGGAGGTTTTCACATAGTCGGCCCCCACTTTGGTGCATATCTCACAAAGCTTTATCTTATCATGTTCCCGGGTAATATAGTCGGTTTCAAAAATAACCTTTACAATGGCGCCGTTGGAGTGGCAGGCCTTTGTAACGGCGTCAATCTCGTTTTCGATATAGGACCAGTCGCCCGACAACGCCTTTCCTATATTTATGACCATGTCAATTTCAGCCGCCCCATCCCTGCAGGCTTGTTCGGTTTCAAAAACCTTGACTTCGATTTTGGAGTTTCCCGCCGGAAAACCAATTACGCAGCCGACAAGCACCCCGGTTCCCCGAAGCAGCTCGGCGGCCCGGTTTACCATGTAAGGTTTGACGCATACCGAAGCCACATCATATTTGACTGCTACGCTGCATTCTCTTTCCAGATCCTGATCGGTCATCGTCGGATGCAGAATAGAGTGGTCTATCATTTTTGCCAGTTCTGTAATCATGATATGTAACTGTTAAATGTTAATTTTAGAGTGCAATAAATATAGTACAAAGATTTTAGATTTGAAAGCCGCCCGACGCCTGTCAAATGCCACATCATTTAAAATGACACATAACCCGGGAAGCTGCTGGAGAGGAGTTAAGATCGCAATAAGGAGAGATTTTTTGATTTTACAAGTGGCAGGATAATTGCCCTGAATTATTGAGCATCCGGGTTTTTTCCTATCATATTGTTTTTTTATGTATTTTGCCGGCCGGAATCAGGACAAGCGAATGCTATCCTGATGGCTTTCTGTTTTTGATGCAACCAATTGATATCTAACCTAAACTGCTTTGCTATGAAAAATTTTATGATTTACTCTCTTTGTGCCGTTTTTCTCCTTGTTAGTCCGGGTTTATTTGCGCAGGATGAACCGGATGTTTCGGACGACGTTTTGCTTGAGCTTTATGATGGAGCCAGGGTGGCCGATGTAGTCGACGGCCTTGCCACCTTGGGATATATGGGGGTCGGAGTGATGGACCCCAGAATATCTCCGCTGTGGCGGGATGTGAAGGATATGAGTCACCGCTTTTCCGGAATCGCCGTCACCGTGCGCTATGGCCCTACCAACCGTCCCTGGAACCCAGGTGCCGACCTGACAAAACCCGAGAATTATGAGATTTATCGTCAGTGGCGCGGCATGTGGTATTCACAGCTGTCGACCGAGCCTTTCCAGCAATACATAAAACCGGGTACTGTAGTAGTCATGGACAACAAGGATGACAACGACACCGGTTCCACAGGATCAAAAAACATCATGGAATGGAAAGAGAAAGGGGCAGTGGGACTGGTCACTGCCGGGGGTATAAGGGATATTGATGAGATAATACTCCAGAGAAATCCCGTCTATTCCGATTATTATAAAAGGGGCAGGGGAGAGCGGATTGGCCGTAATGAGCTGATAGATGTTCAGCAGCCTGTGATTGTCGGTGGCGTTCTTGTCCACCCGGGCGATATTTTAGTGGCCGATTCCGATGGCGTGGTGGTCGTTCCGCGGCGTGTCGCAGTCAGGGTGGGGCAGATCGCATACCAGGAACTGGTTGATGACATTGCAGGTCGCAGGCAGCTTTACGAGCAGCTCGGTTTAGAGATAGATGATACGGTAAGGGAAAGGGAAAGGCCGGAGGATTTTTTCAGAAGGCTCGGATTGCCCGCCGATCCGAATAAACCCTGATATTGAAGAAACCCTAAACCGAATACTTAAGTCACTCCGGACCCGCTGCACTAGTCCGCAGTCCGGGTCAGGGCGTTGCTGCCATTGACCGTCCCGGACCCATCGGAACAGTCCGCTGCAAGGGTCCCGGCCCCTGCAACCGGGGCAATAAAGTTTTTCAGATTCTCTAAACAGCTGGAAAAAATGCAAATATCCGACATCCGCCTGTACAGGGCGAGCCTGAAGCTGAAGGAGCCTTTTGTGATTTCCCTGGGCTCTATAACACATGCCGACAATGTTTTTGTCAGGATAGCCACCAGCGAAGGCATTACCGGGTTCGGGGAGTGCAGTCCCTCGCTGACGATCAACGGCGAAAGCGTCGAAACCTGTTTTGCGGCAGGCAAATATATCGGCAGGGCATTGAAGGGAAAGGATCCTTTGGATATAGAAAGATGTTCTGCAATTGCCGATTCGGTTATTTATGGAAACACAAGCATAAAAAGCGCATTTGATATTGCATTGCATGATATTGCCTCCCGGAATGCCAATCTGCCCTTATTTGCTTTCCTTGGAGGAAAAAGTGACAGGAAGATATTTACCGATTATACCGTGTCACTCGACTCGGCAGGGCGAATGGCTGATAACGCACTGAAAATCAAAGAGCGCGGCTTTCCATTTATCAAAGTAAAGCTTGGGGACGGCCGGGAAAACGATGTCGGAAGAGTCCGGGAAATCAGGATGGCAGTGGGGGAGGATATCCCGTTGAGGCTTGATGCCAACCAGGGATGGGATAAAATAACGGCCATTTCCGTCCTTAATGATCTGGCTGACTCAAACATTCAGTTCTGTGAGGAACCCATACCGCGACGGGATTTCATGATACTGCCGGAAGTAAGGCAGGCAAGCCCGATCCCGGTGATGGCTGATGAGTCCTGCCTGGACCACCATGATGCCGGGCGCCTGATAAATCTGGAAGCCTGCGATTATATAAATATAAAGCTGGGTAAGTCCTCCGGTTTGCACAAGGCCATGAAAATTGCCGGTATTGCCGGTGAGGCAGGCATAAAAATGATGGTGGGAGGCTTTATGGAAACACGCCTGGCTTTTACGGCTTCGGCTCATTTCTTTCTTACCAGCGAACATATAATATTCAGCGATTTCGATTCCCCCCTGATGATGCAGGAGGACCCGGTAAGCGGAGGGATTATTTATGGCAGCGGGGGACAGGTCAGTGTTCCGGATACCCCCGGACTCGGCGCATTTGTCAGGGAAGACTGCCTTGAGAGCCTGCCATCGGAGAGAGTCGTCTGACCAGCAGCACAAAACACCAATCCATCAGCGGCCTGGCAAATGGCATAAAAATCCATTTTGCAATAGGGTAGGCCCATGTTTCGGCTGTCTTTGTAGAGAAGCAGTAACCCCCTGTATGGAATCAGGGGGGAATGCTTCTTCTTACGAAGATAATATTAGTCCTAAAAAGCTTCATGATGAAACTGTTGGTAACGCTGATTTTTGCTTTCTCCTTTCATTTATCATACCCGCAGGATCCCGGCTTCTTCACTGTGAGCGGCACGGTAAAGGATGCTGAAACAGGTAAGCCTGTCCCTTTTGCCAGCATCTCTTTCGAGGAAGGATTCAGCGGTATAGTGAGCAATCCCGACGGGGAATTCAGCCTCACTATTTCGTCGGAGCTGAAGTCCGATCATTCCAGGATAATGATATCTCATATCGGTTACCGCCGGTCATACTTTGCCCTGGAGGGCATTGAGGGTTCCCGCGGCGACTTTCTGCTTGTTCCGCAGACCGTCCATCTGACCGAGGTAACCATCAGGCCTGCTGATGCGCGGTCGATAGTTGCGGAGTCCCTTGACAGGATCGGCGATAACTATCCCCTCTCTCCCTTGCGCCTTACAGGATTCTACAGGGAAACAATAAAGCAGAGGAGAGATTACGTTTCCATTACTGAAGCACTGGTCGATATTTATAAAGCTCCCTATGATTCCCAGGGAAATGATTTGCTTAGAATAGTAAGGGGAAGGAAAAGCGGCAATATAAAACAGCAGGACACCCTTCTTGTCAAGCTGCAGGGAGGACCGCATGTTTCACTGCTGCTTGATGTAGTAAAAAACCGTGATTTGCTTTTTGAAGGGAATCTCGGGCATTACTTTTTTGAAATCGAGGATATTGTGATTATCGATGATACCCCTCATTACGCCATTGTTTTCGGCCCCCGGGTCAAGCTGAATTATCCCCTTTATTACGGGAAGCTTTTTATTACAGTCAATCGAAAGGCGCTTACCATGGCCGAATTCAGTCTTGACCTTTCGGATAAAGCCAAGGCGGTACAGAGCTTTATTCTGAGAAAGCCGGCCAGGTTGAGATTCATTCCCGAAAGTACAAGATACCTGGTACACTATAAGGAGGTTGAAGGGAGGTATTATATTGATTATATCCGGTATGAGCTGGAATTTTCGGCTGACTGGCGCAGGAGGCTTTTCAGGACCGGTTATACCATTATGTCGGAAATGGCTGTTACCGCAAGGGAACCCCTTTCGGGCGAAAAGTTTGCCTTTCAGGAAGCTTTCCTTTCTTCATCAGTCCTCGCCGACCTGGTTCCCGTATATTTTCATGATGAATTCTGGGATGGATACAATTATATTGAACCCGAACAATCGATACATGATGCGATCAGAAGATTAAACAGAAGACTGGATGACTGGTAAAAGAAAAGTATTAGTAATTTTGCCCTGGATTAACCTGTAAGCCCTCTTCAGGAAAAGGGAGAAGGCAGATCAACCTGATACAGTATGGCCCTGGAAAATATCATAATACAGCAAAAAACCAGAAACAGCGATATTGTCGCGTTTGAAACGCTGTTCAGGAAGTATTATGCAGACCTTGTAAGCTATGCCTGCCGGTATACCAGGGATATGGATGCTGCAGAAGAGATCGTCCAGGAATTTTTTTACAACTACTGGAAAAACAGGAAGGAGATCAATATAAAGTTCTCTCTCAGGGCATACATGTACAGGTCAATCAGAAATAATACGCTGAACTATCTTGAGGCCGTCAGCGTAAGAAGAAAATATGCCGACCGTATACTTTCATCAGCAAATTCCCAGGGATATGAAGACAGTTCGGTCGAAGTATCTGAATTGAACGAAAGGATAGAGAGGATTCTCAATGAATTGCCCGAACGCTGCAGGACAATATTCTGCATGAGTCGATTCGATGGCCTGAAATATGAAGAAATAGCAGAACAGCTGTCCGTATCGGTCAAAACGGTCGAGGCAAATATCGGCAAAGCGCTTAAGCTTTTAAGGAAGAAACTTGAAACATCATTATAAAAAGAGTCGGCTGCATGTCCGGGAAACCTACAGGAATATAAACAACGCCCGGAATGTGTTAAAAAACGGATTATCATAAATTTACTGTAATGGATCAGACAGAAACATATGAAAAGGTCGACACCGGGAAAGCCTGGAAACAGGTTCACCGCCGGTTGCAGGACGAGGGACTGCTAAGCGGAGTGGGGGAAAGCGCAGGCAGCTCTTCTGAATTCTCTTTCCCGCGGCAACTCGCGTATGCCGCTTCGATCATATTTCTTATTGTTGCGGGCGGGGTAGGTTACTTTCTTTATCAGCCCGGGTCATCCGGCCTGATGACGCTCAGAACAGGTACTGACGACAATACATTAGTGCAGACCCTGATGGATGGAAGCGTTGTTTACATTGCCGGAAATTCGGTTCTCAGCTATCCGGAAGAATTCAGGGGCAGGGAACGGAAGGTTTTTTTCTCAGGGGAAGCCTTTTTCGATATTCAGAATCAGACAGCACAACCGTTTGTTGTTGCGACCGACCGGGTAATAATCGAGGTGATGGGTACTGCCTTCAATCTTAAATCGACCGAAGACGACTTTGAGCTTATAGTAGAGGATGGCTCGGTCAGGGTCACATTAGCAGATTTCCCCGGGGAGACCGAAATTGTAGGAAAATGGGAAATGGCAACCGGGAAGGGAAACAGGATTGAAAAATTGCCTGTTATTGACCATACCTACGTTTCCTGGAGAATGAACAGGATGCAGTTCAGGGATGAAAGCCTGGCAAATATTGCCTCGGTAATAAGCAAAAGCTATAATGTGGATATAGATTTCCAGCATGACCGGATCAGGCAGCGCCGTATGTCGGTGACTTTTCACAATAACGATATAAACACCATAGCGGCAGTGATAGCATTTTCTCTTGATCTTGAATATGAAATATTTCCTGGCTCCGGGATATTTTTCAGGGAAAAAAGATAATTTCCGGCCCGGTTTCTGAGTTTTACTTGTCTGGACTGTCCGTTCCCTGCTGCCTCAAAGAAAAGACACGAGATGCAATCGCCATATTCAAAAGAAATTACCGGGAAAGCAGCTTTACCCGCCGGAACCTGCCGGCGGGCAGTATTGCCTGCAGCTCTTTTTCTGATATTCTCGGTTACATGCCTGGCCCAGAACGGGGTGTTTCAGCAAAACATTTATCTTGAAAGGCAGCATTCCAGCATCTATGCCTTATTGAACCAGATCTCGGGCCAGACCGGCCATTATTTTGTGTATGACACCGATATTTTGAACTCCAACAAGAGAGTGAGGGTCAGCGCCGCTGAAAAGCCGCTTGCAGCCTGGCTTGAAGAAATAATTGACGATCCTTCCCTTGATTTTCATATAATTGAAAACCATATACTGGTCTACCGCCCGGGAGCCGGCAAAGCTAATCCACCGGAGGATCCCGGTCCTATCCCTGAGCCGGAAATGGTTATCAGGGGTCGTGTGCTTGATGAGAATACAAGATCGCCACTGGCTTTCGCGACGGTGGCAGTTAGCGGCAGCGCAACCGGAATCACCACCAATTCAGACGGGGTTTTTACCCTGAAATTATCGAAGGATCATACTGACAGGCAAATTTCGGTTTCCTATCTTGGCTACCGCAGCCAGCTCATTCCCGTCCGGCTGTTCCAGGGAAATAAAGTGGATGTTCTGATGGAAGCCGATTATATTTCCATCCAGGAGGTCATGATCAGGTATTTTGATCCGCTGGCCATAGTGAATGCCGCAAGACAAAAAATTACTGAAAATTACAGCGACAAACCAGTGTATCTGAACAGCTTCTACCGGGAAGGTGTTATGCGTTCCGGGCGACTGATAAATTATTCAGAGGGAGTGTTCCAGATATACAAGCCTCCCTATCAAAGAGTGTTTGCCCGCGACCAGGTAAGGCTAATGCAGTCGAGGACTATCAGCAATGTTGACCAGACCGATACCCTGGTGCTTAAAATCAGGGCCGGGATAAAAAGCTCGCTTGAGCTTGATTTTATAAACAATATACCCGATTTTCTGCATGAAGATTATTTGAATGACTATGACTTTTCCCAGGCCGATATAATTTCTATTGAGGGGAAATCGGCTTATGCAATTGAATTTGAACAAAAAAAGAATATTACAGAACCCTTATACAAGGGAATATTATATATTGAGAGGGAAAGCCTGGCTTTCCTCGGAGCTGATTTTGAAGTTCATCCCAAACATATCGGAAAGACAGCTAACAGATTTTTAATCAGGAAAAACAGGAATTACAGGGCTTCCGTTGAAAGAGCAGCCTATACCGTCAGCTACCGGTATCACAATGGCCGTTATTATCTTAACCACGTAAGGGCCGATCTGCATTTGCGATACAGGAAGAGGTACCATCTTTTCAGCAACAATTACCATGTTTTTGTGGAGCTTGCCACCACCGGCATCGATACGGCAAATGTAAGCAGGTTTGAAAGAAGCGCGGCCCTCAGGACGGACCGGGTGTTTTCAGACGGAAATCACAGCTATGATCACGAATTCTGGCGCGATTACAGCATCATTGCTCCTGAAGAACACATTACACGGGCCATATCGCTGATTGAAGCAAAAATAGAACGGGTCACCGGTGAAGAGGAACAGCAGGGAGATTTTTGAATATGATACCAGACCGGAAATCTCCTCACAGCCAGGAAGGCCGGGCTGTCAACCGGTTTCGTGGCCGAGAACTTTCATGATAGCTCCTGCCTTGAGCAGGCATTCGCTGTATTCTTTTTCGGGTATCGACTGACTGGTTATGGCGCCCCCGACCATGAACGAAAGATAGGATGATGCCCGGTTATACTGCAGGCTTCTGATCACGACATTGAAGTCGAAATCCATTTCCGGCGTTATATAGCCGACCGAGCCGGAATAGAGTCCCCGCCTTGTTTTCTCATACTGTTCGATGATCTCCATAGACCTGACCTTGGGAGCTCCCGTCATCGATCCCATGGGGAATGTGGAATTTATTATATCGGTAAAGGTTGCTCCGGGCCGCAGGCTGGCCGAGATATCAGACTGCATTTGCAGCACCCGGGGAAACGGATAGACTCCGCACAGCTCGTTCACCCTGACAGATCCCCTGCAGGCTATTCTGGAGAGGTCATTTCTGACCAGATCTGTTATCATTATGTTTTCTGCGCGTTCTTTCGGATCACAGGCCAGCAATTTCATTGCTTCCCGGTCCTGGCCGGGGGTGTTTCCTCTTGGATATGTGCCTTTGATGGGCTGGGAAATGATTTTGTCTCCTGATTTTTTTAAAAAACGCTCTGGACTGGCGCACAGGAGATATTTGTCATTCAACCTGTAGAAACAGGAAAATGGAACCGGGGATTCTGCAATCAGTTTCAGCCAGGTTGCCGCCGCATCAATTTCAGCACCTGCAGAATAAAATTCCTGGCAGAAGTTCAGCTCGTAAATATCTCCTTTCTGTATATGATCCTTTATGCCTGCCACCGCACCGAGGTAATCTTCCCGCGAAAGCACACTGCTTATCTTTCCGGGAAACGGCCTGTCCATAGCAGGAACCGGCCAATTGTCGATCTCAGTCATCAAGTCTGCTATCTTCCTTTTACTGTCATATTCTTTGTGCCATCCGATTTTAAGGGTTTCTTCCTCCTGTATGAAAACATAGCGGGGAATAAAAAAATTAAGCAAAGGGAAATCAAGGAAATCCGGGTGATCGGAGACGAGGTCTTCAATGTGATTTTTAAGCTCATAGCCCAGATGTCCGAACAACCAGTCCTTGCTGCCGTCTATAAACCGGTCGAGCGAAGAAAGCGGGCTGGGCTCATCAATGCCGTAATGATCCAGGATTCCGGCTCCGGCAATAAGATCATAGGTGTGCCGGGACATAGGGCCCAAGAGCTTTTTCCTGTAATCATTCGAATGGAGCACACAGGCTACCGGAAAATTTTGTGCCCACGCTGCGAGCTTCCCGGGGAAATTTACCGGATCATTGATATGAAAGTGGCTGAATTCACGCATGCACAAAAATAATCATTGGGCTGGATTTCCTTTAAATTTTCCACCGGAAGGGACCTGTCAGCGAAACGGAAGCACTTCGGGAGCAGTTATATTGAATTCATCAAAGATACGGCTTCTTTCACTCATGATGTAGAGGATACTGACCGATGCAGATTCGGGAATTCTCGGGAACCAGGCAAGCCGGAAAGTGAGAGTGGGCAGAACCAGGTGCTCATTGCGCACTCTCAGCCCGATGCCGAATCCGCTGTAGAAGCTTTCGTCAATAACCCGGCCGTTGCCCGATCCGATCCAGCCTAAGTCTGCCATAGTGAAAACCGCATACCTGAATCCATACCAGGCCATGGGAGAATACAGCATAGTTTCGGTCTGGATTGCAATTCTTTGGGTGCCCGTGAGGCTTTTGCTTCTTAAACCCCTGATGCCCTGCCGGTTGCTTAGGCTGATGAATTCATCCTCGAATCTTGACAGCCCTCTCAGGTAATTGACTGAAAAAAACTGTCTCAGATAGAACCTGTTCACATCAAAAAGGGCTGAAAATCCTGAAGTCTCGATATTGAGGACTCCCTGCTCGAAATGCCGGTCATTAATGAAGCTTCCCAGGGATATCTGGTTACGAAGATACGCGATCCGGTCAATATAGCTTGAATGGGAAACATCGATGCCGGCATACCAGCGAGTGTTGAACTGGTTCAGCTCGTAACCGGCGATAGTCTGAAGCCTGGAACCAAGGGGTATATCTTCGGTCGGTCCGAAACCATGAATATATCTGCTCTTGCGGTAATGCTGACGGGTATAGCCCAGTCCCAGCAAAAAAATATCCCTGTTATGAAAATCATACCGCAGCCTTTCCGAGATCTCGGGCCGGTCATAGAAAACAGCCCTGTTGTAACGCGCCGTTATGTATAGGTTTCTTCTGTCATCATTGCCCGGAAGAACAAATGAACGCCCGAACCAGGAATCATATACATTGAAATCGAGGGGCAGATCATGGATTATGGTGTCGTGAAACAAATAGTCATCCCTTAGCCGGGAGGTGGCAAAATCAAATCCTCCCGCGTATTTCATCGCCGGTGTTATGAATCTCCTCCCGCTGCCCAAACTGAAAACCCTGTTGCCGAAAGCGTCACGATAAGCTATTTCGGTGGTCAGGAATGTTCTTCCGATGTTCTGTATCCTGAGTTCTGAATTGAAACCCACGGGACTGCTTTCGCCGGCATCGAAAAGCAGGTTTGTTGAAACAGCCTGACCGAGCCCCAGGATATTTTTGTTGTAGAATTCGACTCCTCCCCGGTCAATTTCACTCATGTCCAGGTCAAATCCGAAAGACAGCCTGTCTTTGGTAAAAATCACAATATCTACATATTCGGGGTCTATGGCATTTTCATAAACATATATCCGGGCATCTTCTATATAGGAAAGCTGCCTTAAGATACGCTCATTGTCGGCAATAAGGAATGGATCAAGCGGCTCTCCGTGGGCGAACAGAAGGTTGTTTCCTAAAACTCTCTCACTGGTGCCGAAATGGAGCAATGATTTGGTTCTTTCGATTATGCCGGTGGAAACGTAGCTGTAATCGTCTATGCCCGGGGCAAACAGGCTGACCGTCCTGAAATCAATGTTCCGGATCGTTTTGCCTTCGAATCCGGCAAAGAGGCTCTCCGATCTGTAGGGATTGTCAGAAGGCTGATATTCACTTGCCGGATCCTTTATCATCAGATCATATATCTTCCTTGTAATACTGGTGTGACTGGCCGCCTTTTCGAGATTTTGATAAAAAACTTCATGGTGTGATTTTTTCTGATTGTTGCCGAAGGCGGCACCATTATTCGCAATATCCATATCTGCCAGTGAATCTGACGTGTTGCTTCCGGCGATGGAATGCACCACCGGTCTTTTCAGCGGACGCGCAGGATCCATTGAAACGCTGTCACTTTCCGATTTCACCCCCGAAAGGTTGAAAAACAACAATGTAGCCGCAATTAAGCAAGTTCTGGCCCTCAAGGTTATAAGATATGGTAACTGAAATAATTGATTGGCAAACTGTAGATTAATTGGTTCCGGATAAAGTTTGCTTACAAATTTAATAAATATTATATTCTGGTTTTCGGATCGCTCTGAATGGTCAATAGCAAATTAATAACGCAGAAAAATGATATCTGTTTTAAGATGCATGATGAAACCATTTTTTTTTGGCTGTTGTTTATTGAATAACAAAAATTTCTATGTTGATTTGCTGTTATGCTATTTTTCTTACCTTTACCTCTTTAATTTTTTTGAGTTGATTTATCCGGTAAAAATAAATTTTAACCTTTAATTTTTAATCTGATATGAAAGAGTATGTTATAGGCATTGATATTGGAGGAACCTTTACAAAATCGGGCTTCGTTGACCGGAATGGCAATTGTTATGCCGAGAGCGTGACACCGACCGATACTTTTGATAACGTGGATGATTATCTGGATAATCTCATCCAGGTTCTCAAAGTGTCCGAGAAGCAGCTGGAAGGTCCCTACAAAATCCTGGGAGTCGGCATTGGGGCCCCTAATGGCAATTTCCACAACGGAACAGTGGAAAACGCCACCAATCTTAAATGGAGGGGAATAATTCCCCTGGCAGAAATGGTCAACAAACATTATGATCTGCCTGTCAAGCTGACAAATGATGCCAATGCTGCAGCTCTGGGCGAGATGGTCTATGGCGGAGCTTCGGAAATGAACGATTTTATTATGATCACCCTGGGAACCGGCCTTGGAAGCGGTCTTGTAGTTGGCGGTGAGCTGGTTTACGGCCATGATGGTTTTGCCGGAGAGCTCGGGCATGTGAATGTCGTTGAGAATGGCAGAAAGTGCGGATGCGGGAACCACGGCTGCCTTGAAACGTATGTTTCAGCTCCCGGCATAAAGAGAACGGTTTTTGAGCTTCTTGCTCTCGACAGTCGCGGGAGCGAACTGTCAGGCTACTCTTTCGACCAGCTTGATTCGGAGATGATCTATAATGCCGCCAAAAAGGATGACCCCGTAGCACTGAAGGCATTCGACATTACCGGGAAAATCCTGGGAAGGAAACTTGCAGACTCCATTGCACACACCAGTCCCGAAGCCATATTTCTTTTCGGGGGCCTTGCCAAATCAGGCGATTATATTTTCAATCCCACCAAAAAATATATGGAAGAAAGTGTAATGGGCACTTTCCGCAATAAGGTCAAAATTCTGCCCTCGCGGCTGACCGACAGGAATGCTGCGGTGATGGGAGCGAGCGCGCTCATATGGAAGGAACTGGAAAAATAAGCAAAATCTGGTGCCAGGAAATCTGCTTTTAATTATCATATCAAAATTTTTTTAACCTTAAACCATTAATTAAATTTACCATCATGTCAAATCAAACCAATACATTGAGGGTGGGGATGATTTTCATTTCCATGATCTTCTTCATTTTCGGGTTCGTGACAACCTTTATTATCACCCTGAGCGACCCTGTGATGGAGGCCTTCGACCTGACTTACACGCAAGGGTTCCTTGTCAATTCTGCTTTCTTTATTTCCTATGCGATTTTTTCCATTCCGGCAGGGGGCGTGGTCAAGAGGATCGGATACAAGAACTCGATAGTTGTCGGATTGCTGTTGATTTCAGTCGCGGGGTTCCTGTTTTTTCCCGCCATCCGCACCGAATCGTATCCGTTCTTTCTGGGTGCTATAGTTATCCTGTCACTGGGAGTGGTATTGCTGCAAACTGCTGCCAACCCCTTTGTTACCGAACTGGGCCCGCCCGAGACCGCTTCGGGAAGACTTAATCTTACCCAGGCACTGAATTCAATTGCTACCTGGATTGCTCCTTTGATGATCGTGGCCCTGATCCTTCCTGCTGCCGTACCTGCTATTGCAGAAGGCATTGAAGGCGTTACCGGGATAGGCATCCGGCCTTCGGACCTCCTTCCTCCCTTTATGATAATTGCAGTACTCGTATTATTGATCGCCATTGCAGTCCGCCTGATCAGGCTGCCCGTGCTGAGCCAGGAAGGCGCCGGTAATTACGCTACCGTTTTCAAATACAGGCATGTCCTGCTGGGGGCTTTTGCCATATTCTGTTATGTCGGAGCCGAAGTAGGTATCGGTACCGCAATTTCCTCTTATATTGTGCAGCCGGGAATGGGCGGAGGCATCAGCCGCGAGCTCGCCCTTAAATTTGTCGGGCTTTATTGGGCAGGCGCCATGATAGGTCGTCTGTTCGGCGCTATATCCCTTTCGGACATCAAAAAGAAGGAGCTGAAGCTTGTTTTTGCCAGCCTGGTTATGGTGTGGGCATTTATTGTCGGTTATGTGACTCTTGATTTCAGTATAACCATGGCGCTGACGTTCTTCGGATTTGCTGTCGTTAATTATGCACTCATGCAGCTTGGAAAAGGCAAGGCAAACCTTGTTCTTTCAGTATTCGCAGTTGCTGCGGCTTCCCTTGCAATTATTTCAATGTTATCTACCGGAAGGGTGGCTCTGTGGACAATAGTAACAATAGGTTTGTTTAATTCCGTAATGTTCCCGAATATTTTCTCGCTTGCAGTCAAGGGGCTCGACAGGAGCGAAGTCAGTCTTGCATCGGGGATAATCAATACCCTGATAGTCGGTGGGGCAATCATTCCCGTTCTAATGGGCGTGGTAGGTGACGCTTTTAATATCCAGCTATCCTTTATCGTACCGGTTCTGTGTTACCTGTATATACTTTACTATGCGCTTATCGGGAGCAAGCTTCAGCCTATGGGCGAAACTGCTGCTGCAGGTCCCGCACCCAAATAACTTTTTTGCAAGCAGCTATAAAAAATGAGGCCCCTGGAGGCCTCATTTTTTTTATCGGACAACAAATAGATCCGGTTATCTTCGGTCTCTCCTGACCAGTTTCCGGAAAAAAAAGTAAAGCACCACGATAACAATGACTATCAGGAAGATTTTGAAAAAGGAAGTGTATGTATACATAA
>SKQJ01000436.1 GCA_007119075.1 Bacteroidales bacterium
CGGTATCCATTCCCCATGCCGCCGAATCAAAGTGATGCTGCCCCCAGCCGGTTATCATGCCGGCACCGAACTGCTCCCTTCTCAGCCATCCCGGCCGGCCGAAACCCTCCTGCGGATGAACGCCCTCTTCGGTATAGGGAACATAAGGAGTCGAACCGAGCCACATATCGTAGTTAAGATTTTCGGGGACCGGCATTTCGGGAAATTCCGGGCCTGCAGGGTCACCGGGAAGACCCACCTTGACGGTGTGGAGTTTTCCGATACGGCCGTTGCGGACCAGTTCGGCGGCAATCCGGAACTGCTCCCAGGAACGCTGCTGTGTGCCTATCTGGCAGATCACCCCCGATTTCCTTACAACATCGCTCATCGCCCGGCCCGTGGCAACCGTAAGGGAATTTGGTTTTTCAAGATAGATATGCTTCCCGGCCAGTGCTGCCTCCATGGCCTGCTGATCATGCCAGTGGTCGGGGGTGCTGATAAGCACGGCATCGATACCGGGGTCGGCCAGCATATCCCTGTAGTCATCGTAAATTTTTATATCGGCATAACTCTGGCTGTTTTCCCTCTGGTTCATCTGCCGCTCAAAGACCCGCTTTGCAATTTCGCTTCGGTTCCTGTCGCAATCGCTTACTGCTACGCAAACAGTCTGATCGAACCCGAGAGCCCCCCGCAGGTTGCCGTTACCCTGGCGCCCGGCCCCTATGTGGCCGAGGGTGATCTTGTTGCCGGGTGCATTTTTGCCAAACACGCTGGAAGGGACAATCGTCGGGACAACAAAAGCCCCGGCGGCGGTCGCGGCGGCATTCTTTAAAAATTTTCTACGTTGCATGGTATATGGTTTTGTTGTGATTCTGTTTTTCACTGCATTGGATCCCCGACAAGCAAGGGATCCCGGCATTTTATGGTTTTTCAGATGCATAAATTTCAAACTCTTCCGCGATGCCCGCCTCCACATGATCGCCCGAATGGACAAGAACCCGGTAATGCAATTCTACTGTTTCCCCTTTCGGGAGACTGGTGCCCTGACCGTCTTCCGGCCAGTATATGGGTGTGGGCGAAATGAATCCGTAATCACGGGTGAACCAGGGCGCCGGATACCACCTGTTTGACGGATGCTGCATTATTGCAAGCCCCTCGCTGCCGCCCGCCCTATCGCCATAGTAATCCAGCCACGGCGATGATTGCCCGAAGGTGCCCTCTTCACTGGCAGCACCTTCTGCGTTGACCATTACGCCGCCGCTGGTGACTGCCAGGTCAGGGGCCATCCTTGCGCTGAAAAGCGAATGGTTGTTTCGCCTTATATACACATCCTCAAGCATATGCATAGATATGCTGAAATCAATCCGGAACATTTTGCCGGAAGGAGCGGATACGGTTATACGCCTGATATCCCTTACCGGGGAATCCGCTCCGGGCCGGCTCCAGATGCATTCATTTTCTATAACGACCCTTTCTCCGCCCGATTCAATTATATCAGCCCGCACCGATATTATCTGACCCCTGTTGAGCCCTTCCTGCCAGTAGTTCCCCCCGTTTACAAAATCGCAGCCGAAAAACAGCGAGCTGTGATGCGGGTAAAGGGCATTGCGCATTGAAGTCACGCTTATGCCCGACGGACCGTTAACCGGGAAAAAGAACGGATATTTCTCATCCTGTGAAAACCGGTAGCTGGTGAACAGGTTCCCATCGATGTATATGTCTATCCGCGACCCGACGCGTTCCGCCGTTACTGCCGGCCGGGCGGATGAGATGCCTGAGAGACCTGAAACAAGTAAAAGGAATATTATCAGTTTCTTGTAATACATGAGCATAAATTATCAATATCGTACTTTGTCGCCGAGACTTTATAAAGTCAATAACTCATATGTCTGTGCCGCTCCTGCAATACCTGGACTGTTTATTCATAATAATTCGACTGCCGGGAGCTGACCAGATTCATTCCGGGTTACTCTAAAAAAGTTACTGCGGGCGATACGGCAAAAGATCTCCAGTATTTCTCGGCATCTTCGGCAAGCATCTCTCCGTCGTATACGATCATCCTGTATTTCTGGGTATAGCTTGTGAATGGTGCCAGGCCCCAGTCCTCATGACGAATTGGAGTAAACTGAAAATACAAGTCTCCCCGTCCATACATATCGGGCGGCCAAACCCTCAGGGGCTCCGGATGCATCCTGTTGGACGGGTGACTCAGAAAAAGGATCCCTGACCGTCCGGCAGGTACGTCTGATTCTCCTTCGACTATACACCAGCGGGCATTTGTTCCGTCGGCTTCTGCACGGCCCAGCCCTTCCGATGTAAAGACAACCGAGTTGTCCTTGTGCCACTTTTCGGTGGTCCTGAAACCCAGTCCGCCACCATATCGGAACTGATTAAGCAGTATTCCCCCGGAAAGGGGGGAATTAAGCACGGAAATAAAATCGATAACCCTGATATCACCGGCATTAATATCCCATACACGAACATCCCATAATTCATGCATTGCAACAAGCTCTTCGCCGTCGATGAATGCCACATGCTCCTGAAGGGCTTTCATTCCGGCATAAACGGGTCCCGCTTCATTGCCGGAAAATCCGGCAAACCTGACCGTGCCCTGGCCGCTACCCAGGTTCCAGAAGTCCACCGTACGGCCATCGAATGTTGCAGCCGTCCATGGATTCCATATCCCGTAATGATGATAGTGGTCCGGGGGCTGCACCCTCGTCAGCACCTCTCCGCCGGGCGACCATAAGGGATGGATAAATCCCGATCTCCCGAATATTTCATCGACCCCTTCCGGGGGAACCATTATGGAATGCCTGTAGCTGAACACCGGGTTCCCCTCCTGGGAAACAGTCAGGTCGGTTTCATCCAGATCTGACGAAAGTGCTCCCTGTACCTGATTTTCATCGTTAACCAACCGGATAACGTAGGTTTTTCTTCCGGAACGGTTATCATACATAAACCAGAGTCTGGTAACGGTGCCTCTCTCAATCTGTGAGGTAACCTCTTTACCGCCGCGCCCCGATTCGAACAGGGCAATTCGCCCCCTGTCGGTATTGTAGTTGATCCCTTCAAGGGATACACCAACCGGCGTGATCCCCGCCCCCGGCACAGGTGAAACGCTGAACCGGGCCAGATCCTGTGAAAAGGAAAACGACGTCAGGGCTGCCAGAATTATGGTCAATAAAACTCTCATATAATCTGTTTATGCGTTTTTTAATCCCTGCAGAAAAGCTTTTATATTTTCAGTTGAAACTCCGGGAGGCATTCCTCCGCCGACCGACCAGATTATCCCCCTTTTATCTTCTATGGATCCTGTCATTTTCCTGGTTTGCTCAAAAACCTCTTCGGGGGTTCCTGCGGCCAGGACATCCCGGGGCGGCAGATTTCCGAGAAGGGCGACCCCGGGTCCTGCCAGTTCCCGGATTTCGCCGAGCGAATGCTCAAAGCTGAAATTGAACAGGTTTACGCCAATTCCCGCAAGATGAGGCGTACATACCAGTCCATGGGCATCATTATGAAAAAACTTCACCCTTGCATCTATTGACGCAAATATCCTCTTAAGGTACGGCACGGCAAAATTCCTGCACTCTTCATCTCCTATGAACCCGACTATGTCATCAAGCAGCAGAATTCCCTCAATCGACGGGAACATCTCCTTCTGGTACTGAACCCAGTTGACGGAAAATTGAGTGATCTTTTCCAGTAGCTTGTGGGTATGATCTGGGTACATCATCATGGCAGTCAGAAATTCGGTACTGCCCATCAGGAAAGAGGCAATGTTCAGCGGACCACGAATGACTGCAAACCTGATATCATGGCCGGCCCTGTTGATTTCCGGCTGACAATCCCGGAGGCGCCCGATCACAAATGGAAGTAGTCCGTCGCTTTTGGGATTCGGCTCCCTGACGGAATCGACTTCCGTGATGTCTTTGAGGATCTTTTCGGCATGCGGCAGATCGTTTGCGGTCCACGTCATCCTTGCACCGAAGGCAGATGGTTCGGTACACATAGCATATTCCGACCAGAAGCCGGGAAGGAACATTACATCGGGGAATGATTTTTCGGCATGCAGATTTGCTTCAAGCCATAACCTTTCGGAGGAAAAGTATTGCATGATATCGATGCCGTACCATCCCGGAAGCCAGGGACTGTCGATGATAAACCCGGCAGGGGGCTCAGGCATCAGCTCGCCGTCAATGATCCTTACCAGTTTATCCCATTGATCCTGTTTCATAGTGCCTAAAATAAGCTTTTTTCGTCAGAAAGCATGACCGGATCATATTATGATACAGCTCTCAGGTGAAATTTAACATTGGTCATTATTTTATATAATTATATCCTGATTTTTAATTCATACATCAAACAGTAGTAAAAAAGCAAGTCGCGAATCAATGATTTTCATAACTTTAGGA
>SKQJ01000137.1 GCA_007119075.1 Bacteroidales bacterium
ATCAGGGAAAACACATTCCGGTGTGCAAGCATCATCGCGGGCATATCAGCGATGCCAAAGGCATAAAGAATCCGGTAAAGCATGTTCCCCAGGTTTTCCATTGTTTCGCTCCTGAAAAACAGCCAGGTAAAGGAGACGAACTGGAAGGTGAAAAAAATAGAAAGAAACCGTCTGAAGCCGGATAAAGGCCTCTCTATCCTTCCCCCGGAAGGAAAAACATCCCGGAAAAGCTTATGGGCCGCCAGTCCGGCGCCATGAAGCGCCCCCCACAGCACAAACCTCATGCTAGCCCCATGCCACAGTCCGCCCAGCAGCATCGTGACCATCAGGTTGGCGTAAGTGCGTCCTTTTCCCCTGCGGTTGCCGCCGATTGGGATGTACAGGTAATCCCTGAGCC
This sequence comes from Bacteroidales bacterium, assembly GCA_007119075.1. Taxonomy (GTDB): domain Bacteria; phylum Bacteroidota; class Bacteroidia; order Bacteroidales; family PUMT01; genus PXAP01. The sequence goes on from SKQJ01000137.1 coordinate 398, forward strand.
AGGAAGAAAGCGAAATGTGCCACCGGCGCCAGAAGTCGGCAATATTTACGGCCTTGTAGGGCGAGTTGAAATTCACGGGCAGCCTGAAGCCCAGGAGCAGGGCGACGCCTATGGCAATGTCCGTGTAACCGGAGAAATCGCAGTAAATCTGCACGGAATATCCGTAGATTGCCATCAGGTTTTCAAAACCGGTATAGGACAGAGGGTTATCGAATACCCTGTCTACAAAATTCACGGAAATATAATCGGAGATGATCATTTTTTTGATGAGGCCGCTGATAATAAGGAAAACCGCATGGCCCATTTGGCGTATGCCCAGATTATAAGGGTTGTACAGCTGCGGAATGAATTCGGCGGCCCTGACGATTGGGCCGGCCACCAGCTGGGGAAAAAAGGACACATAAAAACCAAAATCGACAATGCTGTTTACCGGTTTCAGCTTTTTCCTGTAAACATCGACGGCGTAGCTGATAGTCTGGAAGGTGAAAAAAGATATGCCTACAGGCAGGATAATAACCGTGACATCCAGGCTTTCGCCGGAAAACCGGTTATGCAGGAGGGTGAATATATTGACTGTCCCCGCATCGGTTCCGGCCAGATCATTGAAAATTCCGGTGAGAAAATAGGCGTATTTGAAATAGGCCAGCAGTCCGAGATTGATTGCAATGCTCAGGGTCAGGTAAAGCTTTCTGGAAGCGCTGGAGGGAGCTTTGTGGATCAGATGGCCAAGGGTGTAGTCTGCGAGGGTGGAAAAAATAAGCAATGAAAAAAAGTAACCTCCCGACTTGTAATAAAAAAACAGGCTCATTGCCAGAAGATAGGCGTTCCGCAACCCTTTTCTTTCATAGACAATGCCATAGAACAACAGCAGCACGAAAAAAAAGCCCCAGAAATACAGCCTGGTAAACAGCATGGGGTCATCCTCTGAAAAGGCAAAAATTCTGTAAAGCAGATCCATGGTCAGTTTATAGTCCTTCTTTTGATACTGTCCCCGTTTCCGCCAGGGGGCTTTGCAGGTATTTCCCGAAATCGGCCATAAGGGCAGTGTAAAGCATTTCCCCCACGAGCCCGGCCCCGCGGAAGGTGAAATGAGTATGGTCGGCCTGTCCGAGCGGCGGGTCGGCCGCAACCCATGCAGGCATGGAGTTTTTGCCGCCCATCGCCCCGTAGAGATCCCAGAAGGGGAATCCGGCCCGGAAGGCCGCATTTCGCTGGGCGTCGCGAATGAGTTCGATATTTGGCCAGGATTCGTAGAACCCGCCGGGAGTCCTTGCCGACATATCGGAAACGCCGACTACGACAATTCCGATGCCCGGGCGCAGGGACTTTAAAAAGAGGAGCTGTCTCAGCAGCGAATTTTCATAATAAGAGTAATCGCCGGTAACATGGGGGACCACATTGACTCCAAACTGCATCAGGATAAGGCCGACATTGAGCTCATCCATCATCTGCCTGAGAATTGCCGGATCGGTGCGGCTGAACTCCAGTCCGGCGCTGCCCCTCATCGGCACATTGTCTATTGCCACCCCGGCGGTATCATCAAGCGAGACGGCATAAATCTCCGGAGCGCCTTCACCGGTGAATATGACCGAATACTCCCCGGCGCTTTCCGGGAGGGTCCACGAAACTCTCCTGAGCGGACCGGCTGCCGGGAAAAACAGGGTGTCAATTATTTCCTGCCGCATGCGGAGCTCCAGGGCAAATGGCGCGTTGCCGGATCCCAGGTAAAGCGACAGCTGCTTCATTTGGCGCGACCGGCTGAAACCGGTGCCTGAGGGACGCAGGGCAAAGGATGCAGCCGTCTGTGATGATTCCTCCGGGTTAGCTGAGGCTGCGGCATACGACATAAGCAATCCATACCTGTTATGCGCGCTTCTTCCATTTCCCCGCTGCAGGGGCGTATGCCTCTGCCAGCTGCCGGCATGCGCTATCCTGATGGATGCGCTGTGGGGCGACGGACTTATAACCGGGAACATTCCTATGCCCGATCCTCCGAACCTGGCCTGTAAGCGGTTCCGGAAAACCGAGGTGATCCTGTCGTTTTCAATTTGTGAGTCGCCGTAATGGATTATCCTGACAGGACAGCTGCTTTCAGCTTTGACCAGCGACCTGAAAAATCTGTGGAGGCTGGTGTCATTTCCGGGAGGATATTCAAGGTAAACTGCCGTTTGCCGTATCCCGGCCTCTCCGGCAGGATCTTCCGTCACGGTCCCCAAAGGCCCGGCGAGGTTGAGGGACGGGTCACTTTCTAATGCTGTCGTAGTACCGGCAATGGCGGCAACGGCTTCGGGTGGCGGGGCGCTGACAAAGACGGGTAAAGCCGTATCGGCTTCTGCTACGGGAAAATCAGCAATGTGAGAGATGTCGGCATAACCGGGACGGGATGGGTCAATCAGGTCTCCGGGGCCCGGAAAATGCAGGCAGAAGCTGTTGCCGATTCGCATTCCCCCGGAAGGGAACAGAACCGATACGATTGCCAGAACAGCAAATACGGACAGAAGGATAAGCAATACGCCAAAGGGTTTGATTCCTTTCTGCATTGTACTGATTTTTCGTATTGCCTGAACCTGTCAGTGATTTCAACGGATCAGGCAGCAGTCCGCCGGATACCTTGTGGCGGAGCCGGCCGGCGATCAGCCTGCGGGCTTTATCCTTAGCCTCTGACCCGGGAAAATGCGGTTTGCATTGCTGAGCTGATTAAGACGAAGTATATCAGAATCGCTCACACCGGGAAACTGCCTTGCGATCTCCCATAGGGTATCGCCCTGGCGCACCGTGTAATACAGGTAATCTCCGGCTTCGCCGCTGACCGTGGTGACTGCAGGCTGATTGACCGTTGCTCTGCCGCCTCTCCTGGACTGTTTGACGGCAAAACTCAGGCTATTGATCTCGTTGTAGTAATCGGTCTGATTGGAAGGGACGTAAACGATCAGGCGCTGACCCTCACGGATTATGTTTCCCCGGATATTGTTCCAGTTCCTCAGGTCCGAAACCCCGACATTGAACCATGAGGCAATAAAGCCGAGATTGTCACCCTGCTTGACCGTGTAATTGACCTGTGACCTTCCCGGGGGAGGGTTGCTGGCCGCGGCCCTGGCAGTGGTGGGGGCAACGGTGAGGTTTGCCTGGCTGAGGTAATAATCGGCCCGGTGGGCAAAGATTTCGTCCTGGTGATCAATGAATTTTGAAGTGTGCCCCACGGGCAGGCGAAGGGCGTATGATTGGGTGCGGGCGGGGATGACGTCCCGCCTGTACTGGGGATTCATATCCCTGAGAAGTTCGACGGGCATATCCAGCACTTCGGCTATCTGCATAAGGTGCACTTCCCGGTTTATCATGATCGTATCGGAAAAAACAGGGAATTCGGTGGCGACCGGAACAAGCCTGTGCTCCCTGTAATAAGTCATTGCATAGGTGGCGGCAATGAAGGCGGGCACATATCCCCTTGTCTCACGGGGCAGGAAATAATAGATATCCCAGTAATTCCGTGATCCGCCGGCTCTTCTGATTGCCCTGTTGACATTTCCAGGGCCGCAGTTATATGCTGCCAGCGCAAGGGTCCAGTCGTTATAGATGCCGTGGAGATCGCGGAGATACCTTGCGGCTGCATGGGAAGAGGCCATCGGATCCCGCCGTTCGTCTACAAGCGAGTTGATGGTCAGATTATACATCCTGGCCGTGGGGAACATAAACTGCCAGATGCCCGTGGCACCGGCCCTGGATACGGCACGAGGATTGAGCGCCGATTCAACGACCGGCAGATACCGGAGCTCCAGGGGCAACCCGTAATGATCGAGCACCTCTTCAAAAATCGGAAAGTAGTAATCTGTGAGCCCGAGCATGACCTCCACCTGGTTTCTCCGGTTTTTGGTATAGAGGTGAATGAAATTCCGCACGATATTGTTGTAGGTCATATCGATCACCGAAATTATATTGCTGAGCCTCTCGATATATACCGTATCGGGGAACTCGGGTATCTCAAAA
>SKQJ01000009.1 GCA_007119075.1 Bacteroidales bacterium
ACCATTATGGGCCGGGAGGTTGTCGTTGCAATCACCGGAGGAAAACTTGATTTCGGCCCCTGGGAGCAGATTTTCTACGGAGAATTCGACGGCAAACGACGCAAACGGTTGCTGGTAAAAATAATCGGTGATTGATTCATTTCGGTGCAACGCACCTGCACACCCGTGTCCCGCCGGCAACCTGGTCCGGGAACCGGCAGATTTTCCCCGTTAAGGGTACCAGCTAATAACAATTGCCCCACGGGCCCGGACCGGGTATTTTCCGCCGAAAGGCTTCATCCTCCCGGTTCAGGAAAAATACCTGTCATCGAAATTGACAAGGTAAAGCTTGCCAGTGGCACGGGTGAAGGCCGTATACAGCCACCGGAGGTATTCGGTATTGATCATCTCTTCGCTTATATAACCCTGATCGATGAATACATTTTTCCACTGCCCTCCCTGGGCCTTGTGACATGTAACCGCGTAGGCAAATTTTATTTGCAGCGCATTAAGCCAGGGATTGGTCCTCATCTTCTCGAACCTCTTCCGCTTGTTTCCGATATCTGCATAATCCTCCTGTACTGCGTAAAAAAATTCCTTGTTCCTGGCAGAGCCCAGGGCAGCATGTTCCGAATATACTGTGTCGAGAAGCAGCTTGACCTCGATTTCCATGTTCCTGTAATCGATAAATCTCACAAGTGCATCTGCAAACCTGAACCCGTACATCTCCTCATATCGTTTTATCCTTACCAGCTCCATTATATCTCCGTTGGCTATGAAATCGGTGACCTCATTTTCAGAGAGCCAGAAATAATTGTTTTTTACGATCATCAGCAGATCGCCCGGGGCCAGTTCCTCCTCCCTTCCGAGTATCATGTTCCGGATCCCTTTATTATACTGGTTTGCCTTTTTATTTGATCTTGTAATAACTATAGTGTCTTCCAGTCCGCCGGAATCATACGACTCCGTTATGGTTTCCAGCAGATCCGGCCCCATGACTCTTTTGATATCCTGGAAATCATCGAGCACAACGTGCGGCAGTCCCCCGACCGCCCCGGTTATATTATGCCTTATGGCAGTGGCATTGAAAAGTATGCCCGAATCCTCAGCCTGCCGGAGTATCTCTTTCAGGAAAACCTCCTGTATGCTGAATCCGAAACCTTTCAGATATCCGGGATCCAGGGCCGGACTTATGTCGATATGAACCGGTGGAAGCTGGGCGGTATCCCCGACCATTATCAGGCGGCAGCTGTGGTCATTATATACATATTTTATCAGATCGTCAAGCAGACGGCCGCTCCCGAAAATATCGGATTCAAAAACCTGGTTGGATATCATTGAAGCTTCATCAACAATAAACAACGTGTTTTTGTGCAGATTTCTGTCCAGAACAAATTTGCCAGTTCCGTCTGAGGAGGATCTCTGCCGGTATATTTTTTTATGAATGGTATATGCACTATGGGAACAATAGGAAGAAAGCACCTTTGCGGCCCGTCCTGTGGGTGCCAGCAGCACAACCTGGGATTTGAGCTGCTTCATGGTTTTTACAAGTGCACCGATTATTGAAGTCTTTCCGGTTCCTGCAAATCCCTTTACGATAAGCAATGATCTGCCCGCCTCACCGGTGACGAATTCCGGGATCATTCCTATCAGTTCCTGCTGGCTGCTGGTAGGCCGGTGGCCTAGTTGCTCGGTTACGATATTTATTATATGGTTCCTTAACATTTTGAGTATTTATCGGAATTTTCGGCTTTGAATGTATTTTTTTTATAAATTTGCCATCAAACTTAAAACTAAATTCCCGCAATAAAAAGATTGGATTTTTAGCCTGATTAATCAGGAATCATAATTTTTTGCGCTAAATTCAGTTTTATTATACAAAAAGACCGGTATCCGGGTTTTAATTGAATTTAAATTTGATAACCATAATTTATTCTCATGAAAACAGTAATTCAGATCTTCCTTGCAGTCGCCATTCTTGTGCTGGGGTATATGCTGTATGACAGCATCAGGCAACCTATCAGGTTTCAGCATGAACAAAGGGCGAGGTACAACAGGACCATTGACAGGCTTAAGGACATCAGGCGTGCACAGCTGGCTTACCGTTCAGTTTACGGCGAATTCACAGGCAGCTTCGACACATTGATAAATTTTATCAGGAATGATTCATTCCGTGTGGTCATGGCAATCGGATTTGAAGATGAAGATGTGGAAGTAGCATCCCAACAGATTATCCGTGATACCATCCGGGTAAGCGTAAGGGACTCCCTCTTTCCCCGTAATTATGTAGTAGATTCCCTGCGATATGTTCCATATACAGGAGGAAGGGAAGAATTTTTCCTGGGTGCCGGCGAAGTGATGACCGGATCGGGGCTTGCCGTCAAGGTATTTGAAGCTCATGTTCACAATGATGTATTGCTGCGCGGACTGGACCGGCAACTGGTGATAAACATGAATGACGAACGCACAAAAAGAGATCAGTTTCCCGGATTGCGTGTGGGATCCTTAACGGAAACCACCAATAATGCCGGCAATTGGGAATAATAACCCTCCGGTATGGACCTTGTTCTTATAGACGAAACATTCGATCTCAACCAGACAAACAACTATCACATATCCATTCAGGCAGGCCTGAATGGATATTCTTTTTCTGTACTGGACCCTTTGAGAAACAAATACATACTCTTAAAACATATCCCCTTTACGGGGGAAATGACAGTTTCTCTTCTAGAGGACAGGGTAAACGAGATCCAGGGCAATGATGAATTCCTGAACCGCAAATACAAATCCGTCTATTTTTCCTGGCAGTCGCCAAGATACACTTTGATTCCCGGGCCCCTTTTCAATAAGGACAATCTGCGGACCTATTTTGAGTTCAATCATGTACTTGAAGATCTGGACGAGATCCATTATAACGGGTTCAAGGGCATTGATGCATACAACCTGTTTGCGATCCCCTCTGAACTTTCGAATATCATTTTCAGATCATTTGGCAATGCACGATTTTTTCACCAGGCCACCCCGCTTATCGAACACGGACTGATATCCCATGGCGGAAAAAGTGCCCGCAAAACTGTACTGGTAAGCCTGGATGGCAAAAACACCGATATCGTTGTCATACAGGGGGAGAACCTGGTTTTGTGCAATACCTTCCCGTGGAAGGATGAAAAAGATATCGTTTATTTCACCCTTTATGTTTACGAGCAGCTTAAGCTTGACGGAACAGAAACCCCCCTTTTCCTTGCCGGGGAAATCTCCAGGAATTCTCCGGTTTATGAAATGCTGAAAACCTATATTACAAGAGTTGGTTTTGAAAAACCAAACAGCCACTTTACCTACAGCTACACATTCAATGATATTGATCAGCATCGTTTTATAAACCTTTTTAACCTTAAGCTGTGCGTATAATAAGCGGAGAACACAAAGGAAGGCGTCTTAATCCCGGAAAAAGTTTCAAGGCAAGGCCAACAACCGATTTTGCGAAGGAGAACCTGTTCAACGTATTAAATAATTATTTTGATTTTGAAGATTTGAGCGTGCTTGATCTCTTCAGCGGTACAGGAAGCATAGCCTATGAATTTTCTTCAAGGGGGAGCAGGCAGGTGGATGCTGTGGAGGTCAATGTCAAATATCATGCGTTTATCCGGAAAACGGCGGGTGAGCTTGGCTTCAGCAATCTGAGGGCGATAAGGGCCGATGTTTTCCAGTTCCTGAATCATACCCAGAATGAATATGACTTGATATTTGCTGACCCGCCCTATGAAATGAAAGAACTGGATCAGCTTCCCGACCAGGTATTCGGCCATGATCTTCTAAAACCGGGAGGGTGGTTCATAATGGAGCACGGCAGGGAGCATGACTTCTCCGATTACCCCCGGTTCAGGGAACTCCGTAAATACGGCAGCGTGCATTTCAGCATTTTTGAAAACAGGCAAACCGGGTAGCCCCGGATATCCTGCCGGCACGCATCGCAATTCTTTCGCAACATTCAACATGACATTTGTGCTTCCTGATGGTCGCTCATTGACTCACCGCGGCTTTTCATGTCCCTTATCGCTCCTTATTGGCTCCTTCCCGTGGCTCTGCCGGCACGTCAAGCACTGAACCTGTTCCGGAAAACACTTTTTTTGCGAAAACTGAATATAATTGTTTGGCAGAAATAAAATATCTTGTATTTTTGCATCACCATAATCAATGGTTCAAAATTCAAGCGTTCTTCTTACAAATATGGTCCGGTAGTTCAGTTGGTTAGAATACATGCCTGTCACGCATGGGGTCGCGAGTTCGAGTCTCGTCCGGACCGCCAAAAAGCCCTGCAAGTCATTGATTTGCAGGGCTTTTGCTTTGTAGTTCCTGGGTTTGGATTGGCAACTAAATCAGCACCTGGTAAAAA
>SKQJ01000095.1 GCA_007119075.1 Bacteroidales bacterium
CTCGACAGTTGTAACGTTCTTGATTGTGATATTAAATTTCATCCGAATAAACTATTGTTATTAAATTTACATTCAGTTATTTACTAAGGCATGGTATTCATATTCAGTATTTCACTCTCATGGAACCCGCATGGTTTATTGACCTTCGGTCGAACTCACATGCAGAATGTTGTTCATTTAGAAATATATTCCAGGTGTGACTTTCATGTTATCTGCCTGGCCTTAGAAAAATAGGACATTGCAAAAAACCTATTCTTCCTCATCATTGACCGGCGCTCTTTCGACCGAGTTTTCGCTCCCGGCATTGATTCTCTCCTTTTCCTCCTGCCGAGCCTGCCGCCTGAAATACCCTCTGAAAAAGAAATTGTGCCTTAGTGCCTCCATGTTCTCATCAAGCCCCCTTGAACTTTGTTCAAGATTAACCAAAGTCTGGTTAAAATTGCCGGCCATGGTCGTATCCTGAATAAGCATTCCCAGGGTTCCCTCGCCGCTGTTAATCTTCACCATTATCTCGCCAAGTGCCACGGTAGCAATTTCTGTCGTGGCCACCGTGAGCTGTAGTTTCTCCATAAACTCAAACACATTTACCTTGGTGATTTCTATGGTTTCATCCAGGCCTTCAGAGCTTTTTTTGAAGTTTGCTATAGTCTGATTTATGTTTTCAGCGATCGTTGAATCCTGGATCAGTCTGCCGAGCGGCCCCTCCCCGCTGTTTATATTTATCATTATTTCAGAAAGCTGCTTGGTAATTACCTCGGAATTGACCGCCGAGGTCTGTAAACTTGCCATGATAGCATCGGTCTCAATTGGTTCTATTGATGATATATGCTGACCGTCCCGTACTATCGGAGCCTGGTAGCTGCCTTGAGTAATGATTATTACCCGGTCGCCTATGATCCCTTCAGAGCTGATGCCTGCTTCGCTGTCGGCTTTTATAAACTCCTGGACATTCCTTCTGATCAGCATGTTCACCTGGACGGTTGAATCATTTATAATCCTTATATTATCAACCGTCCCTACATTAATACCTGAAAAACGGATGCTGTTTCCAACCTGCAAGCCGCTCACGTTATAAAAGTTGGCCGTGACCCTGAAAACAGGATTGAATAAATTCTGCTGCCTGCCGATCAAAAAGATCGCAATTACAAATATCGCCAAACCTCCTGCAACAAACAGTCCCAGACGTACCTTGAAATTTTGTGAATGCATACTCATATTGTTGTTTTTAACTTGCTATTTGAAAAATGACCTGATAAGAGCATCAGCTGAATTATCAAACTCTTCGGTTTTGCCTTCCTTATAGACTTCGCCGTCCTTCACCATGATAATGCGATCTGCTGTTGTGCGGGTGCATTCGATGTCGTGCGTTATGATGATGGATGATGTTTTGTATTTTGTCTGAACATCATTTATAAGCGAGCTTATTTCATCTGATGTTACCGGATCAAGCCCGGTTGTCGGTTCATCGTACAGCATGATCATCGGATCGACAATTATTGTGCGTGCCAGGCTTACCCTTTTCCGCATCCCTCCGGATAATTCCGATGGCATTTTATACAGGGTGTCGCCCAGTCCCACGTTGTCGAGGACTTCTGCCACTTTTTCGTCAATTTCTTTTCGTGAAAGGCCCTTTTTTATTCTTTTCAGCGGAAATTCAAGATTTTCCTTTACCGTCATGGAATCGTACAATGCACCGCTTTGAAACAGAAACCCGATTTTTTCACGCATTTTAGCCAGTCCTTTACCGGTGAGTTCATTCACATTCTGCCCGAACACCTTGATTGTTCCCTGGTCTGGTTGAAGCAACCGGGCAATGCATTTTATCAGTACTGATTTCCCGGAACCCGATTTTCCGAGAACCACCAGGTTTTCACCATTATAAAGCTTTAGCGATAAATCTTTAAGAATGAGATCATTGCCAAACCCTTTCCTCAGGTTGTCAATTTCAATGACATGCTCCGGCTTTTCCGGTCTGTTCCAGGAAACATTTTTATTGCGTGTTCGGACCGGCCCGGGAAGTTCCCTTATTTGTGTCGTATTTTCCATCAATAAAGCATATCTGTTATTTGTACGGCAATCAGGTCTATAATAATAACGAACAGTGATGAGAGCACGACTGCCGAAGTTGCCGCTCTCCCTACGCTCTCTGTTCCGCGCCCTGCAGTATATCCTTTGTAGCATCCGATGAACCCGATGGCGGCCCCAAAGAAAAAAGTCTTTACAACGGCAGGCAGGAAGTCGGCAAAGCTTACGGCACTGAATGCCTGGGAAAAGAATAGCACAAAAGGCACCTCTCCTTTTATATTTGCTCCGGCCCAGCTGCCCAAGATACCGAGAGCATCGGCATACAGAACAAGGACGGGTATCATCAGGGTGGCGGCCAGCACCCTGGTGACCACCAGGAATCGCATGGGGTTGGTTGAGGATACCTCCATTGCATCAATTTGTTCGCTTACTTTCATCGATCCCAGCTCAGCTCCCATGCCCGAGCCGATTCTTCCTGCGCATATCAGCGCGGTGATGACCGGCCCCATCTCCCTGATGATAGAGACTGCTACCATTCCGGGCAGCAATGAAACCGCACCAAATTCTGCCAGAACCGGTCGCGACTGAATGGTCAGCACCAGTCCGATAACCAGTCCGGTCACCGAGATCAGTGGAAGTGTCCGGTTCCCGATCTGATAACACTGACGCAGGAATTCCTTAAATTCAAAACTGCGTGAAAAAGTTTCTTTAATTGTATTAAAGAGGAACAGGAAAAACTCACCCAGCTCAGCGAAGAAAAGGGTTGCCATCTGGGTGCTTTCAATGGTTTTCTCGCTTAGCTTAATGACCTTCTGCTTTACATCGGGCAGTTTTACGAACTTCTTAAATTCAATATTGATTTTTTTCACTTAAATGGATTATAGTTAATGCTTTTAATAATTTCACTTATCCTGAGCGAAGTGAGATTGAAATTTCTTAATAAAATCATTTAAAAACTTCAGTGACCGTCTTATAAAAGACTAAAGATTAATTCTCCAGGGCTCAGCCCTGGATCGGTTTTTTTGATTTTCTTATAGGTTTGATTAATATCAATGGCGGCATAGTATCACCCAGCAGAAATCCCCAGGGTTTTAAAGACTCGATATTATCAAAGACCAGTTTGGCAATGGCAAGGAGGGGAATGGCAAGAAACATTCCGGATATTCCCCATAGAGCAAGTCCGGCAATCATCGCAATAATTGAAAAAAGCGCATTTATTCTGACTCTGGAAGCCACTACTTTCGGAACAATGTAGAAGTTATCAATGATCTGGATGAGTATATGGAACAATAATACATAAAGCACATAAGCCGGCGACTTTGTAATCAGTGTCAGCGCCAAGACCAGCAATATCCCGATTAACGGTCCTATGTAACGGACTACATTCAGCAGTGACACGACTACACCGAGCAGGATGGCGTAATCAATTCCGAGAATAAAAAAGGCGCTAGTGTATAAGATTGCCAGAATTATAAATTCTGCAAAAAGCCCGACGAGATAGCCTTGAACAACAGTTTTTGACTGGCTTATCATTTTACCTAAACTACCTTGCTGATCTGCATTAAAGAGTTTGTGAATAAAATCGATAATAAGAGGTTGATATAAAAGGAGTAAAAAAACATAGACAGGGATGAGGAACAGCATAACAAACCAACCGCCTATAGTTACAATTGTTTGTCCGATCGAAGATACTCCCGAATTTATTATCTCATCCCTGGATTGTGTCAGCCGTTCATGAAACTTTTCCGGGTTTATATCAAAATAACCTGAAGCCCAGATAACCGCATTGTTTATAGCCTCTGTGAATTTTTCCACCAGAAGGGGCCATGATTCTGCAAACCGGCTTATCTGTGAGAATAACAGGGTGCCCAGCACTGACAGGACTACGATTGTTAAGATTATAACGATTGTGATGGCCAAAACCTTGTTTATTTTAATCCGGACCAGCAGGTTTACGACAGGGTGGAGCACTATGGCGATAATAACTGAAAAGATTAGGGGCACAATTATCCCCTGGGCAATGTATAATAGTATAAACAAGGCAAATAAACCAATTATAATGGTTGCCGCCTTTACATAAGATGATGATTTTAGTTCAGTGCCGCTCATGACATATATGATTAAATTTTCATTTATCGGTTAAATTGAGTTAAATAAACCCGTGGTGAAACCGTAGGCTGGTTTCACCGGGTAATTTATCAGAAAGACGACCGCCTGCTCTCCAGGAGATTATTCCCCGAGGGTTGCAGGGAAAGCCATTTCCCCAATGTGCAATATTGATCATTTTCAGGTGAGGAAGTATTACATAAATGCGGGTAAGAGTTACATAAGTCACATATCA
>SKQJ01000033.1 GCA_007119075.1 Bacteroidales bacterium
ATTTGCTCCGGATATTGGGGCGGGACAAGCAATATTTAATATCGATTTCAAGTTATCTTAAATCAGTTTATCAAACTTCAATTTTAACCAAATATGAGCAAATTATTGTTACTTCAGATCAATCTATCTGATAACCTGAATGAACTGGAGCCGTTACAGGAACATGGAGAAATCACAATGTCTTACTGGGAGCTCGCATTCAAGGGAGGATGGGTGATGATCCCTATCATTGTGCTGTCTATTATAGCGGTTTATATATTTTTTGAGCGCTATTTTGCTATCAAGAGAGCCGAAAAGGTGGATTTGAACTTCATGAACAAAATAAAGGATTATATCCATGACGATAAGCTGGAATCCGCTATTGCCCTGTGCCAGTCCTCCGAAAACCCGGTGGCAAAAATGATAGAAAAAGGAGTAAGCCGGATCGGCCGCCCTCTGAATGATATAAATGCCGCGGTTGAAAACGTGGGAAAGCTTGAGATCTACAAGCTTGAAAAAGGGTTGCCTTTCCTGGCCACGGTTGCAGGCGCTGCCCCGATGATCGGGTTTTTGGGGACCGTGATGGGAATGATACGCGCGTTTTACGATATGTCGAATGCGGGGGCAAACATCGATGTCGCCCTGTTATCGAACGGTATCTATACCGCCATGATAACCACTATGACCGGATTGATGGTCGGCATTATTGCTTATCTTGCCTATAATGCCCTGGTGGCCAAAGTGGAAAACGTTGTGTTTGCTCTTGAGGCAAGCACCACCGAATTCATGGACCTGCTGAACGAGCCGGTAAAAATAGGCCGCAGGGAGAAAGTTATATAATTTTAAACCCGGAAAGATGGCCCTAAAAACCAGGAACAAGATACAGGCAGGCTTCAGCATGTCGGGAATGACCGACATTGTCTTTCTGCTGCTTATATTTTTTATGATAACATCGACCCTTATCGCTCCCAACGCACTTAAGCTGCTGCTGCCTCAAAGCCAGCACCAGACCATGTCAAACCCGATAACCACCGTATCGATTACCAGGAATTTTGAATATTTTGTCGAAACTTCCCAGGTAGACATCTCTGATTTGGAACGGGTTTTGAGGGAAAGACTCTCAGGAGAGGCAGAGCCGACGATATCATTGCATGTTGACCGCAGCGTTCCCATGGAGCAGGTGGTAAACGTCATGAACATAGCCAAGGACAACAGGTACAGATTGATACTTGCAACAAGCGCCAGATAATAGCATATGTGGGAATACATGGAAAAAAACAGGAGAGGCATCATAGGAACCACAATTTTTCACGTGATTGTGGCCCTGATTATCTTTTTTCTGGGTTTTTCCACTCCTCTGCCCCTTCCGGGGGAAGAAGGCATCATAATAAATTTCGGCACAGATGAAGAAGGACTTGGTTTTACCCAGCCCGCCAGGCAGCAGGCTTCACCGCCGCCTCCTCCGCCACCCGTCCAGACACAGACCGAGACCCCGGTAATTACCCAGGATTACGAAGAAGCGCCAGCGCTCCCCCAGCCCCGCAGAGAAGAAGTGAGGCAACCGGAGCCGCCGACACCCGTTGAGCAAACCCAGCCTGAACCGGTACAGGAGCCTCCTGCAGAAGAGATTGCCGAGGTGGTTCCGGAAAGGAGACCGAATCCCAGTGCTTTGTTCCCGGGAAGAGCAGCGACCGGCGATACGGGCACCAGTGAAGGAGAAACTGCCGGTCCGGGAAACCAGGGAAGGGAAACGGGAGCGGTCGATTCACCTCACAGGGAAGGCGGCGATAGCGGCAGTCCCGACGGCGTTACATACTCGCTTGCAGGCAGGAATCCCATGTCCCTGCCCCTGCCCGAATACACCCACCAGGTAGCGGGCGTAGTGGTGGTTGAAGTCACCGTAAACCGTAACGGCGACGTTACCGCAGTGCTTGCTCCTTTTCGCGGCTCCACAACCATGGATAACAGTCTGGTCGAAGCCGCACGGAGGGCCGCCATGCGAGCGAAGTTCAACGTGAGCCCCACTTCCCATCCCTCTCAAAAGGGAACCATTACCTACCAGTTCCGTCTGCAATAATGCCTGCACGGTCTGTTTCAGCTTCACCCGGCAGATACACGAAAAAATCCGGTCGCTGTCAAAATCACCTGATTGCATGTAGGTTCCTGTTGTTTTGCCAGACTGCCCCTGCCCCGCAAGGCTGCATCATGCCCCGTACCCGGCCGGGTAGCTGGAATATGACCGGCTGTGATTGCGGGCACCTGAAAATACCCCGTTTCAATCCATCTGTCCGGTCTTCACCATGCAAACTTCGGGAATCCGGAGGTCAGTGAGTTGACCTTCTGCTTTACCATCCCGATTTTTTTACTGTCAGAGACATTCATGACGACTTCATCGATCAGCTCCACGATTTCCAGCATGTCGTTTTCCTTCATTCCCCGGGTTGTGACGGCAGGAGTGCCGATACGGATCCCGGAAGCCTGGAATGGCGAACGGTCATCAAAAGGCACCATATTCTTGTTCAGGGTAATATCTGCCCTGACAAGAGTGTTTTCAACGACTTTGCCCGAAATGTCGGGGACTTTCGTTCTGAGATCGATCAGCATTGAATGATTGTCGGTTCCGCCTGAAATTACTTTATATCCTTTTTCCGTAAAGGCGGCTGCCATAACCCTGGCATTTTTCCTTACCTGTGAAATGTATTCCCTGTAGCTTGGCGATAATGCTTCCTGGAAAGCCACGGCTTTGGCAGCTATGATGTGCTCGAGAGGTCCTCCCTGGGTTCCGGGAAAAACGGCTGAATCAATAATCTGCGACATCATTTTGACGGCGCCTTTAGGCGTCTTTAATCCCCAAGGGTTTTCAAAATCATTGCCTATGAGTATAATTCCGCCCCGAGGCCCCCGCAGGGTTTTATGAGTGGTGGAAGTTACGATATGACAATGAGGAAAAGGATGATTGAGAATGCCGGCGGCTATCAGTCCGGCAGGATGCGCGATATCGGCCATCAGAAGGGCCCCGTAGCGATCGGCAATTTCGCGCATACGGGCATAATCCCAGTCCCTCGAATAGGCAGACGCCCCCGCCACAATAAGCCTGGGCTTCTTTTTTTCTGCCAGCTTTTCCATCATATCATAATCCACGAGCCCTGTATCTTTTACAACTTCATAGGCAACCGGTTTATAGAGGATCCCCGAAAAATTTACAAAAGAACCATGGGTGAGATGCCCGCCGTGAGAAAGATCCAGGCCCAGGAACACATCGCCTGGCTTAAGCAGGGCGAGCATGACGGCGGCATTTGCCTGGGCGCCTGAATGAGGCTGCACGTTTGCGTACCCGGCATTGAACAGTTTCTTTATCCTGTCTATGGCCAGCTGCTCGACTTCATCTACAACCTCACAGCCGCCGTAGTAACGTTTTCCGGGATAGCCTTCGGCATATTTGTTGGTAAGGCATGATCCCGCTGCCTCCATTACCTGGTCGCTTACAAAATTCTCCGATGCGATGAGCTCTATTCCTTCAAGCTGTCTTTTATCCTCCCTCTTTATCAGCTCGAATATCCTGGTATCTTTTTCCATATTTCACAGGGTTTAGTATTTAGTGGAACAATTAATTTACTAAAATACATTTTTCAGCGCAAAAAACAGCAATAAGGCCCTTCTTTGAGAGCAACAAAACAGCCTCATGCCTGGAAGCGAAATCAGACACACAAAAAAACAGGAGAGAAAGGCCTACAGATCCAGATCAGGAAGAAATTCGCCTGCGATGGAAAGGAATTTGCACACATCGATCGGCTTTGATATATATGCATCGCAGCCTGATTGAATGAAATGCTCCCTGTCGCCCGGCATTGCATAGGAAGTATATGCGATTACGGGAATCCCGGGTCGCACCGCCTTGATCTTTCTCGTGAGCACGATGCCGTCGGTATCGGGCAACTGGATATCCATTACGAAAAGATCGGGGAATTCCCCCTTTTCCAGCGTTCCCGTGAGGTCGCTGCCATCCATAAAATGCCTGACTCTCACCGGCTGATCTGCGAAAAGTTCTTTAATGAGCTGAAAACTCGGAATATCATCATCGACAACGTAGATATTCCGGATGGTAGATTTGTTCATCCGTAGATAAAGTTAAAATGGTTAGCACCCATAAACCAAAAGTACATTATTTTTCCAATGCGGCTGCCGGCCAACACGATTTTTTGAGCGAAGTGAGGATTTTAGGGGTAAACGGCAATAAAAGCATGGCAGATCATTGCCTGTGGCAGGTCCGCCGGCTTTTGCCCGCCTCCCGGAGAGGCAGTGTCAGGAAAGGAACTTCGCGAATTCAGGATCGGGTCGAAAAAGACGTGTGGTTCGGAAGCATCTTCCGGGAAGGAGG
>SKQJ01000231.1 GCA_007119075.1 Bacteroidales bacterium
ATTGCCAGGGCGGGAATTGCCGTGGGTGTTGACGGACTGTTCCTGGAGACCCATTATGATCCGGCAAGTGCAAAATCGGACGGTGCAAACATGCTCCACCTTGACATGCTCGAAGCCCTGCTGCTGAACCTGCTGAAAATCAGAGCTGCGGTAGTGGGCTTGTAATTGAACTCAAGGTCCATGAAATAAGTATACAGGTAAATGACACGGAAAAGGTACCGGATCTCAATAATGTTGAGCTTAAGCCGTTAATAAGGATAAAAAATTATTTCAAGAGCTGCAATCCGCCGTTTTCAAAAAGTAACCGGTGGATGATACCCTCCTAATGGTAAAGGTATTAACCGTAACCGGTGATTGAAGCCTTTAAAACAACCGAAACTTATGACCGGCAGATCAACCGGGGAGAATCCTGTTCCAAGCAATTATCCACCAGAAGCCTGGCTGCCGACTTCAAAAAAAGAGGCGGAAGCAAGAGGATGGGATATGCTTGATGTGATCCTGTTTTCGGGTGATGCCTATATCGATCATCCTTCCTTTGGTATTGCAGTGCTGGGCAGGGTTCTTGAGGATATGGGATTAAGGGTGGCGGTAGTCCCTCAGCCCAACTGGCGCGATGACCTCAGGGATTTCAAAAAACTGGGCCGACCGAGACTTTTCTTCGGCGTTTCGGCAGGCTCCATGGATTCTATGGTGAACCATTACACGGCCAATAAAAGGCTGCGGTCAGACGACGCTTATACTCCCGGAGGCAAAGCAGGGCAGAGACCCGATTACCCTACCATAGCATATACTCAGGTCCTTAAACAACTGTATCCCGATACCCCGGTTATTATAGGCGGAATAGAGGCTTCCATGCGCCGGTTCACCCATTACGATTACTGGCAGGATACGCTGAAACCCTCGATATTGCTGCAGAGTGGCGCTGATATGCTGGTATACGGAATGGGAGAAAGAACAATCATGGAGATTGCCAGGCTGATGGACAGGGGAGTTCCGGTGTCCAGCCTTGTGAATTTGCCGCAGACTGCATTTATAGCAGAAAGTGAAGGGCCGGGCAATGGAACGGGCAAGCCAGGAGCTGTAAGGCTCTGCTCCCATGAGGACTGCCTGGCAGACAAAAGAAATTATGCCCTGAATTTCAAGGCAGTAGAGGAGGAATCGAACAAACTGGAGGCAGCAGTTATTTTACAGTCGGCCGGGAACAGGACAGTAGCGGTCAACCCCCCATACCCGCCCTCAGGCACCGAAGAGATGGACCGGATTTATGCGCTGCCTTTTACGCGTCTCCCGCACCCCCGGTACCGGAATAAAGGGGCTATTCCTGCCTATGAGATGATAAGGCATTCGGTAACCCTGCACAGAGGCTGCTTTGGCGGTTGCAGCTTCTGCACCATATCGGCCCACCAGGGGAAATTTGTTTCCAGCCGGTCGGAGGCATCGGTGCTCAATGAGGTGGAAAGAGTAAAGGGGATGCCCGATTTCAGGGGATATATTTCCGATCTCGGCGGACCGTCGGCGAACATGTACCGTATGCAGGGGAAGGATATGAAGGTGTGTGCGAAATGCCGCAAGCCGTCATGCATCTTCCCTGTTGTTTGTCCCAACCTGGAAACGAGTCCGGCACCGCTGCTAAGCATATACAGGAAGGTAAGGGGCATGCCGGGCATTAAAAAAGCTTTTGTGGGCTCGGGCATAAGATATGATCTTTTCCTTGACAAGCTGGATCAGAAAAGCTACCGTGATTACGCCAGGGAACTGATTAAGCATCATGTTTCCGGAAGGCTCAAGGTAGCGCCTGAACATTCCGATGAAAAGGTGCTCAAGCAGATGAGAAAGCCGCCTTTCAGTCTCTACAGGAAGATGCAGAAACTCTTTGACCAGATCAACAGGGAAGAAGGACTGAATCAGCAGCTTATCCCATATTTCATCTCCTCCCACCCCGGATGCGGCAGTGTTGAGATGGCGGAGCTTGCCGTCACTGCTAAACAGATGAACATTATGCCCGAGCAGGTTCAGGACTTCACTCCCACCCCGATGACCCTTGCAACGGTGATCTTCTATACCGGTTTGAATCCCTATACCATGGAAAAGGTGAAGGTGGCACGGACAAGGCAGGAGAAGCTCAGCCAGCAGCAGTTCTTTTTCTGGTATAAAAAAGAATACCGCAGCCGGATAAGGGCAGAGCTGATCAAGTTGGGGAGAAAGGACCTGGCAGAAAAGCTCTTCAGCCTTAAGGAAGAGGGTTCGAATTACAAGAGACGGTGGTCCGGATCAAAGTAAGCCAAGTGGGTGAAAATTTACCGGCACCTGCCATTTTCCAGGTACCATGTCCGTACCGATGTATTCATTATGCTGTTGGGATCGGTCACGGCCACCTCTTTTCCCCAGCCATGGAGGCCTTCGAATCTTCCCCGGGCATCTCCGCCGGTCATATCCATCAGGTGGCAGTCGCCGTTGCGTACCTGTCCCCACGACCAGGCAAGCCATCCGATACCATGCCTCTGGCACTCTGCGAGAAGAGTTTTGTAGTCGATCCACTCCCGGCACTTGACGCCCATCGGGGCGAACTCGCCGACGATAAGCGGCAGGTCCATGTCGACCGAGCGCTGAAGTCCGTCGATTATCCGGTCGCGTGAACCATCATCTGCCACCCACCAGGTATGGATCGAGAAGATCAGGTTACGCTCAGGGTCCTGATCCAACAGCCAGGGTCCCGTTTCATGCAATATTCCAATGTCCTGTCCCCATCCCGAGGCATCGATCACCAGCGGGCATCTCAGGCCGGTGGCCCGGATACGTGCAATGGCATCGGAATACACCCTTTTGAATTCATCGGCCTTAACATTATGGTCTCCTGCCTCATTAGCAATATTCAGAAGCAGGTATTCCTCATGCTTTTTGAGCACCTCCACAATATCGGGCCTTGTCCAGTATTCCACCAGGGCCGGGACCCGGTCAAGGCGGCCCGTTGCGTCATGCAGCTCGGGCATGGGGAACATCTTATTGTCTATGGCATTCTGTATTGCCCTGTCAAGGTTCTCAGGCGATGCATTTGCATTCCTTGCGTCGGTAAGCCAGACGATCCTGACAGTATTCGCACCGGTCAGGGCGATTTCCGGCATTGTCCGGTCGCCGGCCAGATCATCCCTGCTCCAGATAAACATTTCATTCACGCCACGCATCACCAGCTCCTCCCCGCAGGGGTCAAAGATACGGCGCCCCTCAACCCTCATTACTTCCTGGGAAAAGGAATCAGAAAGAAATGCAGTTGTCAGGCTTAAGGATAAAACAGCAAACAGAAAGGCTCTCATCTGTATTCAGTATTTGCATTTTTTTTTAGGAAAAGCCCGGAACTGAAAAACCCCTTAAAGCGGGTGAAATCAGCCAAACCTTTCGAACCTGTAAATATAAAAAGAATCGGCAGGAAAATTTTTTGTTTAATTTTTTTCATAAACTTTAAACATTTTTTTAAACACGCTGTTTATAGTGCATTAATCTCAAAAACAAATTTTATAACTAATTCTTACTGCTATGAAAAAGAAGATTTTTTTACCGATCCTGGCTCTGGCCATCGTACTTGTTGCTGTTTCCTGTGACAAGGAAGAATTCTCAAGAGAAAACCGCGGTTCCAAAGCTGCTGCCGGTGCAACAGCTGACCTGAAAAAGGCTCCTGCTCCGGGCGAATTATCAATTGCCGAGATTGCCATTGAAGGAGGATTCACTCAACTGGTTGGATTACTTCAGTTTGTTGACGCTGAACTCAATGCAGGTCTTGTTGATCTGTTTCTGAACGGAAAAGATCAGTACACAGTCTTTGCTCCGACCGATGAGGCTTTTGCAAAACTCTTTGCATTTATCGAAGAAAATGAGGTTGTAGTGACACCCGAGCTTGTCCTTGACATCCTGCTGTACCATGTTGCAGAAGGCAGAAGGGCAGCCAACAGCGTGGTGCCCCCCACCGGGACAAGAAAGATCACCACCCTGCTCGAAAAGACATTCGAGGTTAATTCCAAAGGCGAGATAAAGGACCTTTTTGGTCAGACAGCAAAGATCACCGGTCCGAACGTTTCAGCTTCCAACGGGATTATCCATATTATTGATACGGTAATATTGCCATTGTAACAGAAGGAATCTTATCCGCACCACTTTAATCCTGGGAAACAGAAAAGGGGCTGTCACTTTTGACGGCCCCTTTTTTGTTATAAAATAATGTCAATTACTTAAACAAGCAAAAAAAACTGTTGCCGGCTATCTTTTTCTTATCAGCACGGCCCAGTGGTCATCATCGGGGGTCTCGACCGTGCCGGGCAATTCAAGGCTGTACGGCTCCTGCCACATGGAATTATGGGTGC
>SKQJ01000129.1 GCA_007119075.1 Bacteroidales bacterium
AGAATGAGCCGGCTTTCTTCATTTTGTGCGCGTACAATAATGTCAGTGCACTCCCGAAAAATACTTCATGAACTGGGACCGCTCCCATACGGAGGGATCATGAATATTTTTGTAGCTCATTTTCCCGCGAAATTCATCGATCCGCCCGAACCCCTTTCTTTTCATCCAGTCCTCCAGTCCACCGCTCAAAGCAGCGATCTCGCCTATCCCTTTTTTGTAGAGCAGAGAGCAGACCTGGACCGTGTCTGCTCCTGCAAGAAGCAGTTTTACAACCGCTTCCCAGGAATGGACACCGGTAGATGCAGAAATATCTATGCGCCCCACCATATCTGAAATCAGGGCCACCCACCGCAGAACATGGCTCAGATCAGACTCCGTACTGAAAACTCCGGCAGAAGTGATTTTCAAATTCTCGATGTCAATATCGGGCTCATAAAAACGGTTGAACAACACAACCCCTTTTGAGCCCAGGGCATAGAGCCGTTCAACCATCCCGGGCAGGTTGGTAAACTGGTTGCCAAGCTTAACCGATACCGGTATCCTGATCAGGCCGGTCACCCTGCTGATGATATCGGAATAAATCTTTTCATAATCGGCAGCAGGAACCAGCTTGTCGACCGGAAGAAAATAAACATTCAGCTCCAGGGCATCGGCACCGGCTTCCTCTATTCTCCGGGAAAATTCAACCCAGTCGCTCGCCGATATGCAGTTTATGCTTGCTATAACAGGAATTGACACGGTTTTTTTGGCCTCGGTGATCATATCAAGATAATTTCCTACCGAGTGACTCTTGGTGTAATTCCTGATATAATCTTCGGCCTCCGGGTAATCGTGATCAAGGATCAGGCTTCCGGCGTCATAGTTTATCTGCTCTTCAAACAGTGATTTAAGTACGACGGCTCCGGCACCGGACTGCTCCAGCGAACGGACCTTGTGGGCAGTGGAGGTAAGTCCCGAACTGCTGACTATTAAGGGATTTTTTAATTTAAGGCCAAGATATTCAACTTCCAGATCAGGCATAACAATATTTTTTTAAAAAATCATTCATAAGTTCTTTCTCCGAAAATCACGCTCCCGATCCTTACAATGGTGCTTCCCTCTTCGACGGCAATACGGTAATCGCCCGACATTCCCATTGAAAGTTCGTTAAAACCGGCCGATACAGGCAGTGCGGATTCCCGTATCTTCCTGTAGAGAAGGTAAAGTGATCTGAACTCGGATCTGATCAGATCTTCATCACCCGTGAAAGTGGCCATTCCCATGAGTCCACTAATGACGATCCCGGGATAATCCCCGGGTGAGAATCCTTCAAGGAGGCCAAGAACCTCCTCTTCCGAAAAACCGAATTTGGTTTCCTCCATGGCAATATGCACCTGAAGCAGGCATCCGATAGTCCGGTTGTTTTTAACAGCCTCCCTGCTGATGACCTTCAGAAGTTTCTGCGAATCGACAGAATGGATAAGGGAAATAAAGGGAGCAATATATTTCACTTTATTTGACTGCAGGTGACCGACCATGTGCCAGCTGATATCTCCGGGCAGGCTGTCTTTCTTTCCGGTGAGCTCCTGCACCTTGTTCTCCCCCATTATCCTGTGCCCGGCGGAATACAGCTGCAGGATCTCCGGAGTATCCCGCGTTTTGGTTACCGCAACGATTTTTACTTCCGGGGGAAGCTCATTCTTCAGGTTTTCGAAATTAGCAGCAATATCCATATCTGTCAAGTGTCAATCCGGGACAGCCGAAGCGGGCAGTCAGTCCAGCAGATGGACAACCAGTCCGCTCCTTAGCTTTGGTTCGAACCAGGTGGTTTTTGGGGGCATTATGTTACCTGTGTCGGAAATATCCATCAATTGTTTCATGCTTACCGGGTAGAGCGCAAAAGCGGCTTTCATCTCACCGCTGTCAACCCTTCTTTTCAATTCGCCCAGCCCCCTGATGCCGCCGATGAAATCGATCCTTTTGTCGGTCCTCAGATCCTTTATACCCAGTATTTTATCAAGAACTTCCCCCGAAAGGATGGTCACATCAAGACAGGCAAGGGGGTCATCGTCATTATAGGTGCCCTGCCGTGCCGTTAGAGAATACCATTTGCCGTCTATATAAAGTGAGAAATTATGATAGCCGGCGGGCTTGTAAATCTCTTCTCCCTTTTCTTCAACAATGAATGACTCCTGAAGCTTGTCAAGAAATGCGGGGGTGTCCAGGCCGTTCAGGTCTTTCACCACCCGGTTATAGTCAATGATTCTCAGCTGGCTGTCGGGGAAATGAACCGCCAGGAAAAAATTATATTCCTCATCACCTGTATGTTCCCGGTTGGCTGCTTTCCTTTCGTTGCCGACCATGGCTGCCGCGGCTGTCCTGTGATGTCCGTCCGCCACATAGGTAAAGGGCACTTTTTCAAACAGCCGTACGAGCTCTGTGATGATTGCCCTGTCATCGACTACCCAGAAGTGGTGTCCCACACCATCGACGGCAACGAAATCATAAACCGGATCGTTGCTTTCAATGTACGATTTAACTATGCTGTCTATTTCAGGCACCGCCCTGTAAGTAAAAAAAACCGGTTCCATATTGGCGTCGGTGACCCTGACGTGTTTTATCCTGTCTTCCTCTTTTTCCTTGCGGGTGAGTTCATGTTTCTTGATCTTTTCGTTCATGTAATCCTCTACCCCGGCACATCCGACAAGGCCATACTGCGTATTTCCGTCCATGGTCTGGGCATAGATGTAAAGCCGGTCTTCCTTATCCTGGACAAGCCAGCCTTCGGAGCGGAATTTTTCAAAATTCCTTTTTGCCGTCTCATAAACCACCGGGTCGTATTCGTGTGTGCCGGGAGGACAATCTATCTCGGGCTTTATTATGTGCAGCAGTGAACAGGGGTTGCCTTTTGCTTCTTCACGCGCTTCTTCTGAATTGATAACATCGTAGGGTCTGGAGGCCACATCTCTGGCAATATCAGGCGGGGGACGCAAACCTTTGAAAGGTTTAAGTATTGTCATTTTGTTAGTTTGTAATTAAAAAAACAGGCAGCATAAGTTTAAAAGCTGCCTGCTGTCAATCATTTGTTTACCTGGAAAGTCCTGTCATCCTTTTCGAAAAAGCCGACAATCTGTTTTGCAGCGGCAACTCCGGCATTATTATTTGCCTCGGAAGTCTGCGCACCCATTTTTTTAGGAGTGAAGAAATAGCGGCCGGGGTATTTCTCGGCGATTTCTGCGCTGCAATCGGGCGCAACGTCGGCAACATACTTGAAGTCCGGCCTTTCGGCAAACATCCTCAATAATGAATCTTCATCGATGACTTCCTTTCTTGCCGTATTGACAAGGACGGCAGGCTTTGACATTCTCTGAAGAAGCTCAAAATTGATCGTTCTGATGGTGTCCTTGTTGGCGGGAATATTCAATGACATGTAATTGCAGACACCGAAAAGCTCACCCACCGAATCGACAGTTTTTATGCCTGCATCCTCCATTGAGCTTTTTTCCACGAAAGGATCATATCCATAGACTTCCATCCCAAACCCCCTTGCAATCCGGGCAATGTGCATACCAACATTCCCGCATGCATCCAGTCCAAGCCTTTTGCCTCTTAATTCGGTTCCCGGGGTACCGTTAAACTGGTTCCGCGCCATATAAACCATCATTCCAAGGGCCAGTTCCGCCACTGCGTTTGAATTTTGCCCCGGCGTGTTCATAACGACAACGCCTTTTTCGCTGGCAGCTGCCAGATCGACATTATCATACCCGGCACCTGCCCTTACTACGATTTTCAGCTGCGGGGCGGAATCAATAACATCTTTGGTTACAAGGTCGCTCCTGACGATCATCGCATCGGCACCTGCTGCGGCAGCGATAAGGTCGCCTGCGCTTTTGTAATTTTCAAGCATGATCAGTTCGTAGCCAGCCTCTTTAAGTACACCGGCAATGCCTTCAACTGCACTTTTTGCAAAAGGTTTTTCGGTTGCTACAAGTATTTTCTTCATTGTCGGATATTGTTTTTTGCAGTTATAGTTTCATTTTTTTCCTCGAATTCGGTCATTATATCTATAAGAGCCAGTATGCTTTCCTCCGGAAGGGCATTGTAGATAGAGGCCCTGAAACCGCCGACGGAGCGGTGCCCCTTGATGCCTTCCATGCCGTTTGACTGGGCAAACTTGAGGAAATCGCCTTCGAGTTCCTTGAATTCGTCTTTCATCACAAAGCAGACATTCATTAGCGAACGGGAATCCTTATCAGCTGTTCCGACGAACATCCTGCTGTTATCTATTGCATCGTAAAGAACAGCAGCCTTCTTTCTGTTTATTTCCTGCATCTTTTCCAAACCTCCCAATCCCTTCAGCCAT
>SKQJ01000136.1 GCA_007119075.1 Bacteroidales bacterium
CTGTAATTTCCCTGTCGTCTATTTTCAGCTTGATCATCCTATTTAATCTTTACTGCACCTTCGGGGCAGGCTTCCCGGCAGATATCACACGCCGTGCAGACGGCGGGATCTATTTCATGTTTTTCATGCGGCCGGAAGCCAATTGCATCGACCGGGCATTTCTGCGCACAAATGGTGCAGCCTATGCATCCGTCATCCACGTAATATGTGATCAGATCCTTGCACTTGCCTGTCGGGCAACGGCCCTGGAGATGTGCCTCGTATTCATCGCGGAAATATTCAAGTGTAGACAATACGGGATTCGGGGCAGTTTTGCCGAGTCCGCAAAGGCTTCCCATTTTCACCTGGCGGGCAAGCGTTTCCAGTTCGGCAAGTTCCGCAGCTTTGGCTTTGCCGCTGCACAGCCGGTCGAGTATATTCAGCATCCGGCGGGTTCCCACCCTGCAAAAAGTGCATTTGCCACATGATTCATTCTGGGTGAAGGAGAGAAAGTATCTTGCCATGTCCACCATACAGTCGGACTCATCCAGCACCACCAGTCCGCCGCTCCCCATCATTGCTCCCACTTCAAGGAGCGATTCAAAATCGACGGCGGTATCTGCCAGATAGTGGGGCACGCATCCGCCGGAGGGACCCCCGATCTGCACCGCCTTGAACTTTTTACCGTCCGCAATTCCGCCGCCGATGTCCTCAACAATTTCAGATATGCTGATACCCATTGGCACTTCTATCAGTCCGCCGCGCCTTATCTTGCCTGCAAGCGCAAAAACCTTTGTCCCCCTGCTTTTACCGGCACCTATGGCGGAGAATTTATTGCTGCCCGCGGCAAGTATCCAGGGCACCATTGCCAGGGTTTCTGTATTGTTCACCAGGGTAGGCCTGCCCCAGAGGCCGCTCTCGGCGGGGTATGGCGGGCGGAGTCTCGGGAAGCCCCTTTTGCCTTCGATCGATTCTATAAGGGCCGTCTCCTCCCCGCAGACAAACGCCCCGGCACCTTCCTTGATGCGGACATGGAAATCAAATCCCATATCAAGGATGTTATTCCCGAGCAGTCCCTTGCTGATACAAATATCGATAGCGCTGTTGATCCTTTTTACCGCCAGCGGGTATTCCGCCCGTATATAGAATATCCCTTCACCGGCGCCAACGGCCTTTGCCGCGATGGCCATGCCTTCTATTATCCTGAAAGGGTAGGATTCAAGCAGCATCCTGTCCATAAACGCCCCGGGGTCGCCTTCGTCGCCGTTGCAGATCAGTATTTTCTCCTCACCCGGCTGGGAAGCGGTTGTCTCCCATTTGAGGCCGGTGGGGAAACCTGCGCCTCCCCTTCCCCTGAGCCCGCTCTCCTTCACTTCATTTATGATACCGGCAGGCTCCATCTTCAGTGCCCTGTACAACCCGCGAAAACCTCCCCTTTTAAAGTAGTCGTCGAAGTCGAGCGGGTCCAGCACTCCCCTGTGCTGGGTAGCAATCGGCATCTGGTTGCCCAGGAATGCCGCCACATGTTTTTCCCTCACATCGATCGAGTACCGTTCAACCCCTTCCCAGTCATCATCGGTCTGGATGTTTCCGGCAAACATGTTAATGCCGCTTTTAAGCCTTGTCAGGAGGCTCTGTGAAGTAAAATGGCTCGCAATTATGGACCTGATGTCGGCCGGTGATACTTTGGCGTAAAGCTTTGATTTTGTCTCCCCGTTATTGCCGGTCACAACCTCGACAAGCGGAACCTGGTGACACATACCCACGCATCCGACCTCCTTTATATTGACATTTATTTTACTGCGGGAAACCGTTTCTTCGACGGCTTTTTTAATTTCTCCGCTGCCGCTTGCCACGCAGCATGAACCAAGTCCGACCCTGATCTCCCCCTGGAGCTCCCCCCCGGGCGTCCTGATCTCCTTTCTTGCCTTTATGGACGGGTCCCTGGCAAGGAAATCCTTCATTACGCCGGAGGCCATGTTTGCCGTAACATGACCGTAGGTAACATCATCGATCTGCACAACCGGTGCAAGGGTACAGCAGCCCAGGCAGGCCACCTGTTCGAGCGTGAAAAGCCTCTTATCGTCGGTCGACCGCCCCGGCTCAAGCTTCAGGTGCCGGCCAATGGCATCATGCACCAGCATGGCACCCTTGACGTGACAGGCGGTTCCGGTGCACACCCTTACTATATGCTTTCCTGCCTGCTCAAACCTGAACTGTGAGTAAAAGCTGGCCACCCCGGTAATCTCGGCGGGAGTGATGGGAGTGGTATCGCAGACCCTTCTGAGAGCCTCCCGCGGCAGGTAGTTGAACCGGTTCTGGATTGCCTGCAGTATGGGGATCACCGCGCTCTTGTCCTTTCCGGAACGGGAAAGGATGTTATCTACCTCACTTGTTATATTCAGCGCCTTGCTCATTTTGATCCTCACAGTTAATTCCCAATGCAGTAGAGATGTTGTTCGCCCCTGATATATATCCTGCCATCGGCAAAGGCCGGAATTGTATATACATCCTCGCCAAGCCGGTTTTCCGCAACAAGATGCGGTTCGCTTCCCAGCCTGAAGATATATGTGTTGCCGCCGGTATCTGTGGCATATACGTGGCCATTGGCAACCAGCGGCGATGAATAGAAAATTTCGTCGGTATCGTATTCCCAGAGGAACTCGCCGGTCTGTGCGTCGAAACAGGCAAAAACCGCATAGGTGGTGGCTATGAAAAGATATCCGTCCCCGTAGACCGGACTGGCCACCTCGGGCAGGTAATAATTGTCTTCCCAAACAACGGAGCCGTCAACCGGGTTTATGGCAACCATTTTGGCATATTCATTTGCAGCATAAACCAGTCCCCCGCCAAAAGCAGGAGAAGGCCCGACCTCTCCGCCCATTGCGGTAACGCTCCAGAGCTCCCTTCCGGTTTCAGTATCAAGCCCGGATACAATCGGATTGCCTTTTACGATGAGCTGGTAGCTGTCCCCCACCCTGGCCAGCATCGGCGAGGCCCAGGAGATCTGCGATGCCCTGGTTATGTCCCAAATGGTTTCGCCCGTTGTGACATTCAGGCATAATACCCGTCCGCTGATCCTGGTGTCGTACTGAACGAAAAGCTTTTCATTAAGGGTCAAAAGAGATGAAGAGTGGCCGTAATGATTGTCAGGCACGCCCAGGTTCCTGGCCCACAGCCTGTTGCCTTCCATGTCGAGGGCAATGATGTCGCCTGTCCCGAAAATGGCATAAATGCCTGTCCCGTCGGTGACAACGGTCGGGGCACCGAGTCCGGTGTCATCGGTAGTCCTCGGCAGGGTTGAAGGCGATCCCGGAATATTGTCGGCCGATGCTTCCCAGAGAAGACTTCCGTCGTGCCTGTTGAAGCAAAAAACCTTCCTCTGTCTTTCATCCGCACCCGTGAGAAAGAGCCTGTCTTCCCATAGCACCGGCGAGCTGAAGGCATGAAGCGGCACCTCGACTTTCCAGATGATATTTTTCCCGGAAGAGCCGTCCCATTCAACAGGAACATTGGAATGGTATACCACTCCCTGCCCCCACGGCCCCCTGAAGGAGTTATGGTTTTGCCTGATAGTGTTTTCATCCGGGAAGGCCCTCGCAGCGACGGCGCTTCCGGATCCTCCGGCAGCGGCTGCAGGCGCCGGCGCAGCCGCAACGGCCGGAGCCTCAGGCAGATCAGGAGAATCTTCCCCGGAAGGGGCATCCACGGCGGCGTCATCACCGTGACTTCCAGGAGGGCCCTCATCCCGGGCGGCGTCGGTAATGGGTATCTGCCGGATAGCGGGATCCTCTTCCGAATCAGGCTGAACGGCAGAAAGGTATTCGTCAAGAGGATCTGAAATGGCAAAGGATGCTGCCAGGGCAAGAAGGATGACTGCAGCCGTTCCGCCCATTATCCATTTCTGGGAAAGTGATCTGGAAAGGATTTCGTCTTCCTCCTCTTCCACGGGTTTTTCGATGCG
The DNA here is from genome assembly GCA_007119075.1 of Bacteroidales bacterium. Lineage (GTDB taxonomy): Bacteria > Bacteroidota > Bacteroidia > Bacteroidales > PUMT01 > PXAP01. The sequence goes on from SKQJ01000136.1 coordinate 3,944, forward strand.
GGAAAGCAGGGAATGGTATATCCTCAGTGAAACGACCAGAATTATCGAGAGAAAAAGCAGGAGGTAGCTGCCGGTTCTTACCTGCCAGATCCCGGTGAAGTATGCCTTCCTTGCCAGCAGGTCAAACTCCCTGATCTCATTTATCAATTGCTCGTTATTGGGTTCAAGGGCAAGCCTCTGCACCAGGGTTTCGAGAACAGCGCTCTCAAGGGGGCCGCTTCCCTGCGTCCTGCCGTAGTGCAGCAGAAGAAGCAGGCTTATTAGAATACAGAATGCACCGGCGATTATGCTGGTCCGTCTGGCGATTCTTATTTTATCTTTTAAATCCATTGGCTCGATAGATAGATCCTTTTAACAGCTTTATTCATTTCTCATTACCGGACAGTATTTGAAGCACC
>SKQJ01000382.1 GCA_007119075.1 Bacteroidales bacterium
AAAGCAACATCATCGTCGCTAAAATATTTATTCCTCTCATGTCCGAATTATTTGAAAAGCTTAAATACGTTGGCAATATAGTTCAAAAAAATGTAATCAGAAAAATGTTAACACTGACACCTTACGGGCGTCTCAATCTGATAGCACGACAAATCAGCTTTTCTTTCATGGAGGACAAGTATCTGAACTATTTCACGCGGGCTGGCAGGGCGGATGGGCCATCTCGATCTTCTCTCATGGAATGGGTACCCCTTCGTGGTTACAACCATTCCGGATAATTCAGCTCCTCAAGCAAATTCTTGACCTTGAGTCTTTCCGGCTCTCTGAATTTCCGGAAAGGCTCAGCCATAAAATCATTGCAGATGCCCATCAATGATAAAGCACATTTAAGGCCTTTAAGGTAACTGGACCCGTAATGCCCGACACTGTATATGGAAGTGCTGATTCTCATTATCGTGTTTTGCAGAGGAACTATCTTTTCAAAATCACGGTCCAGCGAGGCCCGGTATAGATCCACGTACAATTTTGGAAACATATTGGCTCCGCCGTTTACGCCTCCGTGTCCACCCATCAGAACAAACTCGGCAGTCAGCTCCTCCGGTCCGACCATAAAGGTGAAATCAGTCCGGTCCCTGAGCAGATAACGAACCTGGTTAAAATATGAAAGGTTGGCGGAACTGTCCTTCATTCCTATAATGCCCTCAAAATCTGCGGCTATCCTTACTGTCTCCGGCTCGAATATAATTTTGGTGTGGACCGGCATGTTATAAATAAACAGAGGCAACGGCATCCTGGTCATTATCCGTTTAAGATATTCCAGAAGCTCAGGCTGGCCTGATGAATAATAGTAAGGCGGAGCAAGGACAACTGCATCTGCACCGCTATCGGAAGCAACTTTAGCAAGGTTGACGCTTTCTGAAAAAGCAGAATCCGTAATCCCGACAAGCACGGGAACGCGTTGTCTCACCAGGAAACATGTACGTTCAATCAACTCATTCCGGAGTTTGTGACTAAGACTGGCAAATTCCCCGGTAGTGCCGAGAATAAACAAACCGTTAACGCCTCCGGATATGGTATGCTCGATGAGGCGTTCCAGGCCATCATTATCAAGGGTATCATTATCAAGCAAAGGAGTTACCAGAGGAGGAATTATTCCTTTTAGGGGCGATTCCAGTGTATTTTGCATTTCAGCATAATTAGGGTTAATCAAATTACCAATTATTCCTGAGATTAACTATCTCTGTTTATCACTGAGATGGTTAGTTACAGGACCTTCAAACATCAGGATCCCAAATAGTAGCTGCTATATACCTTTCAGGGCCGGTTTCCGGATCCCAGTAATAATATATGGTCACTATTTTACCATCATTCCGCTGGACTGACCTTGGATAACCTATATCCCAGTTGCCTCCATCCTCCCTGAAAATGACAGGATCGCTCCATGTCCTTCCATTATCTTCACTCACCCGCCCTCTCATACCGTAAGGCTCAGCCCTGTGGGCATAAGTCACCGCCAATCGTCCGTCTCTTAGCTTGATCAGGCTCGGGGGACTGCCGCCGCCAACATCCGGAGCAACATCTGCCAAAAACTCCCAGCTTGCTCCATTGTCTTTTGAAAGCCATCCCTTTATCAGTCTGCGATCTCCTTCCCTTTTGCGGACGGTAGTGAGGATCTCATTCCCTGGCAATCTTACCGAAGAGGGCATAATGCGAAAAACATCCGGTTCCGGACCTATCCAGGAAAGAAATTCCCAGCTTAATCCGCCATCTTCTGTTTTCACGCACAGGGTCCTGCCTTCGCTTCCATCAGATTTTCCGGCAGTTAAAAATACAAGCATTTCATTGCTGCTTTCTACCAGGTAATCGGTTCTTGCAGCAATCCCTGGAGTATCAAACAAAGGAAGAGCGAACGGCCCTTCCCAGTTTTTTCCGCGGTCGTACGAATAATAAAAGCGGGACTGCCCTCCTCCCCTGTGATCTTCCATCCTGAATGTCATTGCAAAATCGGGATGGGCAAAATCTATCGGTTCCTGCAGCTCTGTAATGGGAGGATATTCAACATCCGGAAGGGGCGTCCCAAAAAGCATGGCCCCACGCGGAAGCAATGCTCCCTGTTTTTCGGGATATTCAAGCTCCCATGTCTCTCCGCCGTCAAGGCTCCTTGCCAGAACATGATGTTCGGGCTTATCAGGATCAACGGCATGGCCCATTCCCCTGTCCATATACCAGGCAGTGCAAAAGCCGACAAGGATCTCGTCTCCCCATGACCAGATCCCGTGATTGGCAGGCCACCCTCCGAAACGCCCGGGCTCATGGTAAATCTTCAGATGCCTTACAGCTTGCTTTTCCTCCTCAGGATTGCATGATAAAAGAACTGTCATGATGGATGTTAAAATAAAATATGTCAGCAAATTCCGCGTCAATGATTTAAATTCTCTCTTCATTTTTTCCTTGTTATTTTATTTATAATAGCTGTTAAAAGCAAGCCTGTAAAGAAAATGACCATGGTTCCGACCACTATGGTCATATAGCCGTGAAGCGGATTGCTGAATTTTTCAAGACCGCCCGTAAAATAAACCGGTGAAAGGCTCATCCAGATTATTGCCAGAAGTCCCAGTGCAACTCCAGTCACTGCGGCAACATTTTTAACCTTTCCGGCAAAATAGCCCAACAGAAATATTCCAAGCATGCCTCCGCTGAAAATCCCTGCCAGGTTCCACCAGATATCAAGCGCGCTTTCCACCCTGATTATATAAAATGATATGATTATTCCAATAACACTGATAACAACCGACGACAGGTAAAGCACTTTAACCGAATCCTTTTCATTGCCGCCGGATCTCAACCGTTTGAAAAAATCATTCAGAATTACTGTTGCGCTGCTGTTCAGGCTTGTTGAAATAGTGCTCATTCCTGCTGCAAATATCGAAGCAATAAGCAACCCTGTAAGACCGGCAGGCAAAACATTCACAATGAACCAGGGAAAAACACTGTCCGACATACCTGGTTCAAGGAACTCTGCGGGTAATGCATCCGCATAGACCTGGTAATATACAAACAAACCGGTACCTATCAGGAAAAAAAGCAAAGATACAGGCACATAAAGCAATCCCCCGCCCAGGGCGGACGATATGGCTTCCTTTTCATTTCTTGCGCTCATATATCTTTGTATGTAATTCTGGTCGATACCATAATTTTGCATATTGATAAACAATCCGTAAATAAAAACAACCCAGAAGGTAGATTCTGTGAAATTTAGCCCAAGGCTGCCGAGGCTGAATTTATTGTGCGCGGAAGCAACCTCAAAGAACCGGGATACCCCTCCCGGCAGTGAAAACATAATAATTCCAAGTGTGACTACAGCTCCGGCAATTAGGACAATTGCCTGAATGGCATCGGTCCACACAACAGCCTTGATACCCCCGAGAACGGAATAAATCAGAACACTTACACCTGTTATCAGGATAATGATGCGCATATCCCATCCAAGCAAAACATACATTGGCAGGGCAAGCAGATAAAGTATGGTAGCAATCCGCATAACCTGCGTAAGCACCCAGAAGGAAGCAACATATATCCTTGCCCAGGTGCCAAAACGCTGTTCGAGATAGGCATATGCAGAGGGACTGCCGACACTGCGATACAAGGGGACAAAAAATTTAACTGCCATCAGGATGGCAAATGGAATCGAGAGACTGAATACATAGGCATTCCAGTTGGATAAAAAGGCTATTCCGGGAAGTGCCAGAAAACTTATGCTGCTTACAAAGGTCGCAAATATTGACAAGCCAATCACCCACGCCGGTATTTTACCCGAGCCAGTCGAATACTCCGCCGAAGTCCTTCCTTTCCTGTAAAACGAGATGCCAAATAATACAATTCCTATCAAATAGACAATGAAAATCAAAAGGTCTATGGTGCGCATTTATTGAAAAATTAATAAAATCCTTAACCGCCCGGAGCCTGAGTGATCACTCAGGTAAAAATTCTCTCCAGTCACGGCCGCCGGTGATCCATGCAAGATTAAACCGGGCTATATAAGCTCTTGAATCAGGGTGGCCTCCTCCTTCATACATCAAATAAATCCAACCCTCACTCGGAGTACCTTCACGCCCCGCCGCCATGGATGAATATGCGAATCCCCCCTCCTCAATTAGACGCTTGACAGGCCATGTTTTTCCCCCGTCAAAACTTGCCCAGACTGTGCCGTTGGCCCTTCCGGATGGAGAATCTATATTGCTGTAAACCAATACATCATGACCATCAACAGGTAGCCTTACCAGTCCCCCCATCAAACCATAATCCCTGTCCTGATCACCGTCGGGCAACTCATCGCTCAG